>JAFGFV010000021.1 GCA_016930895.1 Spirochaetales bacterium
GCTGGGCCAGAGCAAGGTTTCCCTCTCTGTCGTCAGCGAACCGGTCAAACAGGCTCTCCAGATCCCCCAGGGTGCGGACCTCGTCCCAGCTGCCATCCCGGTAGTGCGCCAGAGCGCGCACTACCGCCTTTGTGGGCATCTGGTAGTCAAGAACGGTCTCCATCAGGTTCATCACGAAGTCGTCCTCCAGATAGGACGACTCGGCAGGAGGCAGCACACGAGCCGCCGCCAACACCCGTTCCAGATCCCCCAGATCCGTGTTCGGCTGCATCAAGTCACCGGTCGTTCAAGTTCGCACACTGACACTGAAGCGTACGCCGTGTCCAAGCCTGGCCCGGGAATCGCAACCCTCATGCAGGCTCGCCCTCAAGTATCCGCGACAGCCGAGGCGCAAGCTCG
Organism: Spirochaetales bacterium; assembly: GCA_016930895.1. The sequence goes on from JAFGFV010000021.1 coordinate 400, forward strand.
CCATCCTCCCCTGGGTACGCCCGGATCGCCTCCAGTCCCTCGGTATATGTGACTGTCGGTCCGGGGTAGAGAGTGGCGGCGTACCTCACCACGCGCTCGCCGGCAGGCCCACGTATCGCGTCGCGATAGGCGTGCATCTTGTCGATGTCGATCTTCTTGGGCTTCGGGTCTTGGCCCTCTTCGACCCATTGGCTCTCCAGCTTGTACTTGGGATCGAACAGGTGAACGGCCTGGCTCCCGTCCGGGTAGCTGATCATCACCGACACGTCTGGCTTCTGGTCATGACTGACGCTGCGAAGTCGCCAGCCGCCCTTCCTGTATGCAAACTGAGGAACCAGCCGCACCTGCACCTGACGGCCAGGGTGCCACAGCACGACTGCTGGTACGCCTTCCGGGAGGATGCGGACTACCAGGCTACCTCGGGACTTGTGGACCAGATTGTGAGCCTGGATGGTGAACCCGTGGATGGCGGCCTCAGTCAGTAGCGCCAGAATCAGCTTGAGTGTTGCCCACTGCTCGTAAAGGTAGGGGAGGTTCTCTAGGGGGGCATCGAGCGCTCGATCGTCGAGCACCACAACTGCGGACTTCAGGAACTCCAGCCACCCTTCGTACATGGCTCGGTACGCCGGCACCTTGAGAAGGATCATGCTGAGCCGATCGTCCAGGACCGTCGGCATGCGGACGCCCTCAAGAAACTCCGCCATCCGAACCGCTCGTGACATACCACGCAGCATCCGCTCCGCCTCGGTCTTCAACTCTGGGTGTGTCCTCTCCCCGCACACAGAGAGAACCTGACGAAGCCGAAGCAACACAGCAGATGAGTACCACTTGAGCAGCCGATTCTCATAGACATCAACGGTGTGCTCTACCCGGGAGTCGACAACCCGCCGGGGCTGAAGGTCGTCGTCGAGGTTGCCCGGGTTCACCAACGAGGCAACTAGCCGGGCTGCGTCGGGTTGCCGCACCCTGTGGCGGCGCACCCACTCCCCCTGGTTGAGCAAGACTCGGTGCGGGCGTTGGCTCACCTGCTCGAGGGTCTGAATCAAACCAGGTCGGCTCTGATGGCCGTCGACGGCTCGACGGAGCCGGAGGACCTGCTGAGCCAGGGTCGCCTCTTGGGCAGTCTGTAGGCGTACACCCTCAAGGGCTCCAAGGCTCTGGAGAGCCAGTGCGATCTCAGCAGGCAGGGTGTGCAGATCGTCGAGCAGTGACGCGAACGCCCGGGGGCTGATCTTCTCGGGGTCGATCCTGATGTCGCAGGTGTCGATTCCATCGGGCGTGATCGCCTCGACGCGGTAGTGGCCGGTTCCGGCCCTTTCCCAAGTGGCCGCAATCCGGTCTTGTCCGCCAATCACTCGCCGTACGAGCTCCAGGGGCCGGTGATTGATGGCGAGATGGCACTCCCTCCAGTGCTCCGGGTCCACATCGAGGACGAGTAAGGCTGGAGCCCATTCCCCTGGGCAGTCGATAGGTGAGAGGTCGCTTCCGAGGAACGCGACCCTAGAAGTAGGAGGTGAAGCCATGAGTCTTCAGGTCATCGAGCATGCGCCGCGCCTTCTTCTCAGTCTGGGGGTATCGACCTGCGGCTAGCTCGATCAGGGCTTCCAGAGCAGTGCCCAGCTTGCCGTCTGCTCCGCTCAGCTTCGGAAGGATCTTCTGCAGGATCTGGTCGTCGAGCGCCTCGTCGAGCGAAGCGTCCTCACTGGTTGCGCCGTCTGCGTAGCGCCGTATCTCATCTGCAACCCGGTAGGCGAAGGGTTTCACCGGTGCCACAGCATCCCAGACCCTGAGGACGGCCTCTGCGTAGTCAGTGTTGCCGAGGTGCTCAGCGAGGGCGCCCCGATCGATCCCCAGTTCGACCAGCTGGGCGCGGTCGTAGACCTTGTCAGCGAATCCGTGAGTGGTCTCGTCAACGTTCACAGTGCCGACGAAGGACAGGTTGCGGTACACGACGATCTCATCCTCTGGGCCGGCCGTAATCGCGGCCGCTCCCTGGCGTGCCACCAGCTCCATGACTGAGAGGAACTTGGCGAAGTAGTACTCAACGCGTGCCAGGTTCATTTCGTCCAGCAGCACGTGGAAGCTCTGCGGCTCTCTGTTCTGGTCTTGAGCCTGTTCCCACTCAGCAGCAGCCTCACGCAGGAACAGGGAGAAGTCCGTGTCGTAGTACTTGCGATCGAGCGGATTGAAGTAGCCGAGTAGGTCCTCGTTGGTAGTCCAGTTCGGGGCGACGGGTATCAGCTTGAACCGGGCGCCGATCGCCTCGGCGTAGAGCTCGGCAAGCCATGTCTTGCCAGTTCCGCTGAGTCCGGACAGGATCACGAAGCCTCGCGTGTTTAGGGAGTGGTGATACCGGCGCAGAGTCGGCAGGGAGATACGAAATCCTCGCTGGGTGAGCCGCTCGTGGATCTCGCTGAGGGAGAGTGGGGTCCGCTGCCGGATCAAGGCGATGATCTCCTGCCACTGCTCCCGCGTAACTTCGAAGTTGGTACCTTGCGGGGCCTTTATGATCTGCAGGTCCTTGAGGATCGGGTGGTCCTTCAGGACGTCCCTGGATAGAGGTGGGTCAACTACCTGCTGGAGGGTCCAGCGGGTTGCCTTCTCCGGTACCGAGGGATCTCCGCCCCCGAACCGTTCGCCCGGAGGCCGTTCGTAGACCTCCCCGGTGATCTCGCCAAGGGCCCACAGTGCAGCATTGGGACCGGCGACCCAGATGGCGACTCGGTCACCCGGGGCGTATCGCTCCAGGTAGCGGCTGACGGTCCAGTCGTACTCGTGCCCGATCTGCAGGTTCCCAAGGTCAGCGACGAAGTCGTACACCTTGGGGTTGGCCTGGAAGATCCAGTAGTGCCGGCCGGTCTCGTCTTCGTGCTCGATGTCTCCCCAGGGGGACGCCGCCGGCCATCGATCCTGGAATTGCTCCCGAAGAGCAGTGGCGAAGCCGGGGGAGAGCCGGTGCATGTATGCCTGATTGACCCCCCCGGCCTTGTTGAAAGCCGGCCCCTCCTCCTGGCGGAGCTTGACGGGGATATCAGCAAGGCTGATGGGGCTATCCAGGTCGAAGTACTCAACGGCGCAGTAGTAACCGCTGGCCTCCCAGAGTTCAGATTCATGCTCGGCAGGCTTGGCGGCCTCCTTCGGCTTCCTGGCCACACGGCCTATCGAACGCACAGCCCCGTTGGCGTAGTGGACGATCACGTCATCAACCTGCAGCTTGGATACGGACAGCCAGTGAGCCAGAACGGCACCCTTCTTGGTTCTCTGGGGTGCCCAGACGTACCCACCTGCCCGCTCCCTATCGAAGGTTGTACCTTGGTTCACCCACCACACCGCGTTCTTCTCGCCTCGCCACTGCATGAAGGCGTCGAACTCGTCACCCAGGACGAACGCGTCCTCCTTTGTGGCCTTGCTAATCGCCCAGACCAGGCCCTGGGCATCCAGCCGATCTCGAAGTTGCAGGTCCCGCTGCCTCGCTTCGTCGATGAACGTGTCCAAGAAGCTGAGTGCGTGGAGGTAGACCGCCGAGGGGGGTCCCTTGGGGAACTCCTCGTAGCCGGCTAGCCGCGCTGCGGTCTTCATGGGCGTGGCCCGGTACATCGCGTAGTTGTTCGGGTCGGCTAACAGGAGGAAGGAGGCCAGCTCCAGCTGGGCGCTGAGGCTGGCTAGGTTCTCCGGGAGCGCCGCGGCGAAGGCGTCGACTCGATGCCCTAGGTCCCCGCTCTCATCCCACAGTCCCAGCATCGCGGTCTGCGCCTCATTGGGCTGCTCGTTGGCCCAGTCGAGGAATCTCGAGTGGTTGATGAAGTAGGTCAGGTTGTTCGGAGGCCCGAACGCGCTCCTCAGGGTGTGATGCCAGTCAGGTGCTCCGGTCCGTATTGCCTGGGCGGCAGCCCGGACGTGCTCGCCGATTTCGGCCTTGTAGACCACCTCGTTCTCCTCGAAACGAGGGGCCTCGAAGAACTTGCGCGCCCAGTAGGTGAACTCCTCCCAGGGGCTCTCTGGCTCAGCGCGCCGTTCCAGCCACTCCTCGATCCTCTGTTCGCACAGAGTGGCTATGCGAGTGGCAGCCTCTGTGTCGCCAGGGTCGAACTGCAAGACGAAGGTATCGGAGTCGGGGTCGTGTTCGATGATCCCATGGCCTTCCAGGACACTCCTGGGGGACTGGAGAAGGCGCTTGCGCAGTTCCTCAAGAGAACTGGGCTTCCAGCGGGCAAGATCATCGGCCATCTCAGTCAGGGTGGCCCTACCTCCCCGAGTGATGAGAGCTCTGATAACAACTGGCTGGTAGACCTCGGAAATCTGCATCCGGTTGGCGACGAAGTCCTCCAGATCACTGATCGGACGCATTGAGATCCTCCAGCATCTCGCACGGGCTCACCCCAAGAGCGCTGGCCAATCGGATAATGCTGACGAGTGCAAGATTGCGATGGCCACGCTCGACTGAACTGATGTAGGTGCGGTGAAGGCCCGCCCGATCGGCGAGGTCCTCCTGAGAGAGACCGCGCTGCAGTCGTAGGCGCCGCAGATTGGCGCCGAAGACCCCCAGTGCGGTCCGTTCCTCCTGGCCAGCCATCACGCCCACCCCACAGGACCGCAGACGATATGTCTACAGACTATGAGCCACATAGCGGACGGTACAGGATGAGGTGAGCCACACTGGCCGGCCGCGGAGCGCAGCGAGGATGCTTCGGCCGCGGCCCTGCCAGCCGTGAGGCACAGTCCCCTGCTGGGATCGATCAAGCGGATACGAAAGCTCTTCGAGCTAGCAATCAGAAGGTTCGTGCGCTGCCCCATGCCATTAGGTATGGGCGCGCTGGCCCAGGGAGGCGGCGCGCAGCGGCTTAGGGGAGCAGGCTACGGAACAGGCCTTGACCTGCTGTTTCAGAACTTGTAGTGTTTCAGTGCACACGAAACATAACGATATCTGGAACACCATGAGCACCAGAAGACCGACTCGACCACGTCCCGACAGCGAGCTCCTTGCCGCGGTGACTGAGACGCTGCGAAAGCGCCTACCCCCCACATGGTCCACGCGCGAGTGGCTGGAACCACGCCTTTCGCCCCGGCGGCGATCAGATCTCACCCTCAAGCTTGACGCGCCCGACGGAACATCGGCCATCCTGGTTGTCGAAGCGAAGCAGGCCACAACCACGCGAGACCTCGCCAACGCGGCTCGTCAACTGTCGGCGTATCTCTTGTCCGTCAGCCGAGACCCCGACACTCCGACCATCGGGATGCTCGCCGCGCCCTATGTCAGCCCTACCGGCCGACAGAAGCTGCGGGAGTGCGGTGTCGGGTATGCGGACCTCACGGGGAACTTCTGGCTGGCCATCGAGAAACCCGCGGTATTCATCGAAACACAGGGCGCGGACCGCAATCCCAGTCCGGTCGCTGCGGCGCTGAGAAGCCTGCGGGGTCGCGCTTCGGGGGCGGCCGTTCGCGCCCTGGTCGACTTCAAAGCGCCGATGGGTCTTCGCGAGTTGTCCGACCGGGCCAAGGTGGCGGCCCCTACCCTCTCTCGTGTCGCCCGACTCCTCGAGAACGAGGGCCTTCTGGAACGCGAGCCGGACGGTTCGATTGCCTCCATCGATTGGCCCGGTGTTCTCCGGCGATGGGTGCAGGACTACTCCTTGCTCGAATCCAACCGGGCAGCGGAGTTCATCGCCCCTCGCGGGCTCGACACCCTCCTGGTCGGGTTGCGGCAGGTCACCGATGAGGCCGCTTTGACGGGCACCCTTGGGCTCCCTCCCGAACTGAGGGTTGCCCCGCCACGGCTTGCGATCATCTACAGCCGCAACGTCGCTCGCCTTGCCCAGGCTCTCGACATCAGACCGGTCGACCGAGGTGCGAACGTCCTCCTGCTTGAACCGTTCGATCCGGTGGTGTTCGCCCGGGCGCGCCGCAGCGATGGGCTGGTCCAGGTCGCGTTCGCCCAGCTGTTCGCCGACCTGTCGACCGCACCGGGACGCGCCCCTGTGGAAGCCGATGAGCTGCTGCGGTGGATGATGCGAGCTGAGGATGCCTGGCGCAGTTGACGATCGGTACGTCACGGCAAGACGGACGCTGCTGACAGCCCTCGAGGCTCTTCGGCCGCACCTCGAGGCGGTGGTACTCGTCGGCGCCCAAGCGATCTACCTGCACACCGGGGAGGCCGACCTCGCCGTGGCGCCGTTCACTATCGATGCTGATCTGTCGCTTGACCCGGCGGCGATGCCCGACGACCCACTACTTGCCGATTTGATGGCGGCAGCCAAGTTCCTTCCGACCGCTGATCCGGGGCGGTGGGTTGACCCTTCCGGGGTGTCCGTGGATCTCATGGTGCCCGAGGCACTCGCCGGACCCGGTCGCCGGGGCGCGGACCTCGGGGTGCACGGCCGCCGAGTCGCCCGGCGTGCCAGGGGGTTGGAGGCGTGCCTGGTCGATCGTGCCCCCGCCGTCATCGAGGCACTGGAAGCGGCCGACACGCGTCACTTCCGGGTCTCTGTCGCCGGCCCGAGCGGGTTACTCGTCGCCAAGATCATCAAGATCAACGAGCGAGTCGAGGAGCCCGGCCGAAGCAGGCAGAAGGATGCCCTGGATGTCGTCCGGATCCTCCGCGCCATCCCGACCGAGACCCTCACCACCGGCCTAGCCGCTCTGCAATCAGACCCACGGTCGGCCGAAGTCACCTCGCAGGGTTTGGAGGCGTTCAGAACGCTGTTCGGCAACAGCGGTGGGCTAGGGGTGCGGATGGCCGTCGCCGCGGTGGTGGGCCTTGAGGACCCCGACACGCTCGCAGCTTCAACCATCATCCTGGCTTCCGATCTGATGCTGTCGATAGACCATCGCCGTTGAGGTAGGGCCTGCTGGACGCCAGATCCCCCACGCGTCGTCCCCACCGCACGGTCGGCGGCGGCCGAACCTGTGGCGGGTGAAGCCCCCACCCCCGGCCCACCGGGCTAGTAATCCGAGCGGGTTGACCCCCCGGATCTTGCCCGAATCGGGCCCGGAACCCCTATGCAGTGGAGCCTCGCAGGGCGCCGACAAACCTCGGGGCCCCTACCTCTTCCCGGCGCTCCCCCTCACCTCACTCGCGGGGTACCGCTCCGCGTTCTCCCGCAGCTTCCGCCACACCGCCTCGGTCAGGTTGATCCCCAGCAAGTCCGCCATCCTGACTACGTACTGCAGCACGTCGGCCAGTTCGTCCTCCACTGCTCGGCGCTGCGCCGGGTCCCCAGCTACAGAAGCGGACTCCTCCGGCGTCAGCCACTGGAAGATCTCCAGCAGCTCCCCGGCCTCGCCGGCCACGGCCATGGCCAGGTTCTTCGGGGTGTGGAACTGATCCCAGTCCCGCTCGGCGGCGAAGCCTCGAAGGAACTCGGCCACCGCCGCCAGGTCGAGGGGTTCGCTCATGCCGGCTCCTCCACCTGGGCAGTTTCTTCAGCAGGAGCTACAGGGTGCGCCCGCCGCGGCTCCACCCGGCTCAGAAAGAAGTCCCGTGTCGCCGGGTCCTCGAAGTACACGTAGCACCCCTTCAGCCCCCGGGTGAGCAGCACCCGGTAGGTCTGCTTCACCAGGCTGGTGAAGGCCTCGGCGGAATCCTTGGCGGCCCGGCGCACCACCGAGTCCTTGCTGAACTCCGCCTGCCCCACCCAGCCATCACGGGCCCTATGCACCAGGTCCCGGCCGAAGATCACGCCGACATAGTCGAACTCGAAGCCCTGGGCGGTGTAGATGCAACCCACCTGGTTGAGCCCGTTCGGGTCGGATGCCCAGAAGTGCGACTTCGGGATCCCTGCGGCCAGGCCGGAAGCCTCCGGCTTGGCGTTCCACGGCATCTGCCAGCCATCGACCCGCACATCATCGACCAGGGTGCCGTCGGAGTTGGGGTTCGACCACGGCCAGCAGAAACCGGCCACCAGGCGGGCCGAATGGCCCACAGCCGCCTTCTGGTTGATGAGTGCCTGCAACTCCCCCGGGGAATCGACCACGTCGAACTCGAAGTCCTCATCGGCCTCCCACAGGGTGTAGGGGGTGCGGGCGATGCCCAGGGTACTCTCCACCCATCCGATGAAGGCCTCCGAGCCGCCGCAGCGGAACTGGGTCTCCAACTCGTACTCGTGCAGCGGCGCCTCGTGGGTGGCTGCGGCCTGGCGGATCAGGTCGGAGCTGCCGATCTCGCCGGGCCGCACCACCTGGAGGTCGTCGATGAAGAACACAGGCACCCGGGCGACGGCAACCAGCTCATCGATCTGGGGGCGCCCCGACCTCTCGCCCCTGGGCGTGAAGCGGTCGTAGCTGGCTTCCCTGATGCGGTGCGCCTCGTCGCAGACGATCACGTCGATGACCTCAGGGTCGTCGTTGCGATAGGAGTTGAAGTACTTGAACTGCACCCCGGCCCGGCGCCCCACCACCTTGCGCACGTTCTCGGTGAAGGCCCGGGAGCCGGTGGCGTGGTGGGTGACGTACCCCAGGCGGGAGAGCTCGGCCACCAGGTTCAGGGCGATGACCGACTTGCCCGTGCCGGGGCCACCCCGGATGAGAAAGATCGCCTTCTCCCCGGTGCGGGAAGCCTCGGCCACCCGGGCCAGGACCGAGTTGAAGGCCACCCGCTGCTCGTCGAGCAGGATGTAGGTGGGCTCGCCCTGGATCATGCGGGCGGTGTGCTCGAGCAGCTTCTTGTGAGGCCGGTAGCGGCCGGCGAGCACGGTGTCGAGCACCGGGATGCCTCCGCCCTCGCCCAGGCGGTCCTGCAGGTACCCGGCCAGGACGGTGGTCTGGTCGCCGGTGAAGACGGGATTCACGGCCAGCAGGTCGGCGTGGCGCCGGTCGAAGATCTCCGACGCTGGGTCGTAGCGCATGTTGTGCAGGAAGGCGCAGCCTTGCAGGCCGACTTCGCCTTCACTAAAGGCGGTGTGGGTGTCCTGCAGGTAGGTCTGGTAGCCGCCCACCTGGGCCGAGGGGTGCAGGACCTCCCGCTTGCGGCCGCCCACGAAGGCGACCACGCAGTCCTGCACCGTGGTGGGGAAGGCCTGGTCCCACTGCTTCAGTTCGACAATCACCGCGCCGTCCCGGCCGTCGGGGTCCCGGCCGGTGAGGAGCACGTCGAGCCGCCGGGAACTGAGCGGCAGCTGCCACTCGACGATCACCCCGTGGTCGTTCAACTTGGCGTAGTCGACGGTGTCGGCCATGGCCTTCAGCGAGTTACGCCAGGCGCCGACCTCGGATGCCGGCGGCCGGTAGCGGAAGTGGTCGAAGAAGCTGGCGGCGATCTTGTCGCCGATGCGGTTGAGGGTGGAATCCTCAACGAACGCGACGCTGGTGCCCTCGTAGAGGTGCATGGCCGGAGGCTACCCGGGTGGGACCGCCCGAGAGGCGGTCGCTGCCCAGCCTACGGGCCCGCTCCCCGATCGGGTCTACCTCCCCGGGGACGGGTGCCCGGTCAGGTTGGTTCCCCCGAACCCCCAGGCCTACAGGTCGGCCGAGTTGAGTGTGGGCCAGGGGCAATCGTGCACCACCCTGACTAGAACCTTCGCGAGTTCCAGCCA
>JAFGFV010000146.1 GCA_016930895.1 Spirochaetales bacterium
GCCCGAGTTCCCGGAAGTCCTCCTCCAGGAAGGCCAGGAGGTCGATGTGGAGGCGACGTTCAAGGTGGCTCCGAACGGCCAGGTCACTCAGGTTGAGATTATCCGCAGCTCCGGCTACTCCACGGTCGATCGTGCGGTTGAAAGGGCCCTGGCCGACTACCTCTTTGAGGCGTCGGCGGGGGAGCAGGAGGACACCGGTCGGATCCAGTTCCGCTTCCGGTTGGAGCGATTGAATTGAGACCCCAGTCCGTCAAGCCCAGGTGGCGACTGCTCGAGGCGCTGCTCCTGGCGGTCATCGTCACGGCAGGGTCGTTCTTTGTCTTCGTCATGGCCCAGCGGGTCGAGGAGAGGATGCAGCGGCTCAAGGAGCAGGTCGTCGCCATGCTCGAGCAGGAGCTGGGCCGACAGATTTCCTACGAGAGCATTTCTCCCTCGGTGTTCGGGTACCTGGCGGTCCGCGACTTCGCGCTGTACAGCTTCGACGACCCGCAGCAGGTTCTCTTGCGCGTGAATCGCCTCAAGATCTACTACAACATCCTTCGGTTCCTGGCCACCAAGGACCCCGTGCGCTCCCTCACGGAAATCCAGATCGCCGGCTCCCAGCTGAACGTGGACCACGACCTCGACAGGGAGCTCATCGACTTGGCCCGCTCGCTCCTGGAGGGCTCCCCCGGCGCCGGTCCCGCCCTCGGGGAAAGCTTGCCCCTGACCCTGAGCGGGACCAACATCACCCTCAATTACCGGAAGGGGGCCCAGGAACTGCGGGTTTCGGAGCTGTTCTTCAGTCTCTCCAGCGCCGCACCGCGCTATCGGGTGAGCGTCCGCGCCTCGGTCGAAGCGCTGTTCGAGGACCCCGCGGGTGGCCTGCTGTCGGGGGAGTTCGGCAGCCCCCCCGCCGAGGGGCTCGCCCGCCCGGCGCAGGGACCCGGCGGCGGGCGGGCAGCCGGCGAGCTCCTGGGCGGAAGGGCAGCCGGCGAGCTGCGGCGCCTGCAAACCCGGCTCAAGGCCACGGGCTGGGTGGACCATAGCTTCGAGCGTTCCGACCTGGCCGTCAAGATCTACTCCCTGACCACGGGGGACCTGTCCCTCCGGCGCCAGACCTTTCAGCTGGTATCGGACGAGCGGGAACTGCAGGTGCGAAAGATCCAGGATCGGGCCCCCCTGGATCTGCAGCTGGTGCTGGATCGGGCCGGGGGAGACCTTTCCTTCCGTTTCGTGGCGGAGGATTTTCGGCCGGCTTCGCTCGTCGAGTTTTCGGGCGAGCTGGCGCGCTACGGTTCCCTGCTTGCCGGGAGCTTCACGGGACAGGGCTCGGTGACCTACAACCTGAACTACGGCACCCTGGACTACGCAACCGAGCTGCAGGTCGCGCTGCCCGCGGGGCTCCTGCCCTTCGCGGCCACCTTCAGGACCAACCTGCGGGGCGACGACAGGATCGTATTCGTGGACCCGCTGTACCTGGAGGCGCCGCTGGGCAGACTCGAGTTCGTCGGCAGCCTGCTCACGGCCAATCTGCTGCCCGAAGGGCGCCTGAAGGTGTACGACCTGCAGGCAGTGGAGGGCAAGTCGGTCAGCACGACCCTGCTCCTGCACCGCGAGGGGCAGTCGCTGTCCGCGGAGGGAAGCGAGCTGGAGTTCGGCGGCGTCGTGTTCACGGACGTCGGGCTGCTCCTGGTGCCCGAAGAGCGAGGGTTCACCTTCGAGCTTTCCACCTCTCTCGCCGACGGTGATGCCCCCGGTCTGCTCGCAGCCAGTGGCAGCTTCCGCCTGGCCCCGAAACCGGAGCTGGCGGTCTCGGCGAGCTTCGATCGGTTGCCCCCTGCCGCCATCGCCGCCCTGACAGCCCCCCCGGGGGAAATCGGTGCCCTGCTTGCCTCGAGGCTGCGGCCCTACACCCTGAGCCTGAAGGGGGAGCTGTGGACCGATTTCGAGCGTTTCACCGTGTCCTCCCCCGGGATCGAGCTCGAGGCGCGGGACTCCCCGGAGAGACGGATGCGCTTCGCTCTGGAGGCCTCCGACGAGCTGGTGCGGGTGGAGGATCTGGAGCTGCAGTGGGACGACTACCGCTTGACCGGACTGCTGAACATCAACATCGCAGGGGAGGGTACCACCGCCCATTCGCTGGTGTGGATCCAGGGCGTCCCCTACGAGCTGGAGGCCAGTTACGCGCCCGGCGGCAGGATGTTCCTGAGGGGCAGTTACGGCCTGGAGGCCTCCCTGCAGACTTCGGGGGTCGCCGATCCCTCCCTGTTCCCGACGCCGCTGGTCCCCCTGACGGGAACGAGCTTCAGCGTTCGTGCGGCCTCCATTCCGGTGCCGCTGCCGGCGGGGACGATCCGGGTTTCTCTGGACGTGGTGGGGATCTACACGGGCGCGGGAAGGCTGATCGTGCGTGGGGAGTCCTGCGAGGTGCGCGATCTGCCGCTTCCCACCCTCGGTCCCAACTCCACGCGGTTCGGCTTCCTGCTGCAGGACCGGGAGCTGCGCATCGACGGTATCCGGCACACCGACCGGGTTTCGAGCGTGGAGGGCGCCGGCGGCGTCGTTCTCGAGGAGCTGTCGCCGCTCTCCGGGGCCGCACGGCTGGAGCTGGCGGACGCGGCCGGCTCGGAGCGCTACCTCCTGGCAGTGGACCTGCGGGAGGGCGCGCTCGAAGGCCTGGCGCAATTCGACCGGGCACCGCTGGAGCGGCTCGGGGACCTGGCTGTGAGCGGAGATGCCGCGGGCACCGTCACCGCGAGGGGAACCCTCCAGGACCCCGTCCTGCAGGTCCAGGTGGCCCTGCAGGACGGCCGCCTGAACGTGGACCCTCTGGAGCTGCGCCTGGCCGGACAGGTCTCGAAGCAGAGGCTCCGGTTGGATTCTCTCGACCTGGAGCTGTTGTCCCATCGCCTCGAAGGGGCGAGCGGAACCGTGGACCTCGAGGGCGGCGGTTTCTCCCTGACTGCGCCCTACAGGGCCGACTATTTCGGGCAGGACGTGCGGCTGTCCGCGGTGCTGGAAGGCACGATCGCGGACCCGGATGCCCTCCTGCAGGGGAACTCGCCCCTGGCGGCAGGAATCGATGGAAGCTTGCGCATGAGGGACATCCGCGTCCAAGGGGAGGGGCGTCCGGAATGGCTGCTGCGCCTGAGCGCCCGCGACGGGACTCTGAGCGTCGACGGCGGCGTCCGGGAAGGGGTGGACGCGACCATCGGCGAGGACGGGAGCTTCAGCGTGGTCATGCAGCATCCGCTTCCGGTCCGAGGCACCGCCCGCGGGCGGATGCGTCAGGGACGGATCGAGTCGACCCTTGACATCGAGAGCCTGGACATGCGCGTCATCCCGGCGCTCACTCCGATCGATGACATCTGGAACTTCGAGGCGGGGGTGGCGCGGGGGCGGGTGCAGATCGCCGGGCCTGTCAACGATCCGGACTGGAACGGCAGGATGGATGTGTCGGGGCTGCTCATGAGCATCAAGCTCTCCCCCGACCTGGTCGGGCCCGCCGACGGGACGCTGTATTTCGAAGAGAAGACCTTCTATTTCCCCCGAATCACCACCACGACCGGCCAAGGGACCATCGAAGCGGAGGGCGTATTCTACCTCGACCACTGGGTACCCTCGGCGGTGGAGCTCAGTCTCTACCTCGACAAACCCCCCGGCGCGCACATCCAGTACACCTTCGGGCCGATCTTCGTGGATGGCTACGGGATCGGAGCGGTGCGCATCACCTCCGACGACAACTTCGCGAGCGTCCAGGGCAAGGTGCAGGCCCTGAACGCCCGGGTGGCACTGGAGCGCCAGGAGCTGTCGGAGCCCGGTCCTCCTCCGGACGTTCCTCCGATCCCGCTGGTCGTGGACATGCGCATCCAGACGGGCAGGGGAGTGGAGTTCTTCTGGCCAGCGATGAACTTCCCGGTGGTCCACTCGTATGTGAAGCAGGGCGGGGACATCCACGTGTACCTGGACGAGTCCACCGACGAGCTGGTCATCGAAGGCGAGGCCGAGATGCGGGGAGGAGAGGTCTTCTACTTCGACAGGAGTTTCTACCTGAAAGAGGGGAGCATCACCTTCGAGGACACCATCGGAGACATCGACCCGTGGATCCATGCCCTGGCGGAAGTCCGCGAACGGGACATGGACAACGAAGAGGTCCGCATCTACCTGGAAGCCAACAACCGCCTCAGCCAGTTCTCTCCCCGGTTCTACTCCGAGCCGGCGCGCGCGGACGTGGAAATCCTCGACATGATCGGCGGCACCATCCTCAACCGCTTCGAGGAGAGCGATTTCGGGACTGCAGCGGTTATGCTGACCAGCGACATCGTCGGCCAGTTCGGAATCCTCACCCCGTTCGAGCGGGCTGTGCGGGAGGTGCTGCGGCTGGATCTGTTCAGCATCCGCACGCAGTTCCTGCAGAATGTTCTCTTCGGCAAGATTCTCGGCCAGGACAGCGCGCTGGCCACGGTCAATCCCCTTGACAATACCACCCTCTCTCTTGGAAAGTATCTGGGCACCGACCTCTTTCTGGAGGCCCTGATCCGGTTTCAGGCGGTGAACGAAATCGATGCGGCCAGCAACATCCGGACCGAGGGAGAGCTCAGCCTGGAATGGGCAACTCCCTTCTTTCTGCTCGAGTGGACCTTCACTCCGCTGCATCCGGAGAGCTTGTTCCTCGCCGACAACAGCATCGGTTTGAGCTGGAAGCTATCCTACTGAGGAAACACGGGAGCATCTATGCGAAAATGGCCCGCCATTCTTCTCGCACTGCTGGTCTTGGCCCCTGCAGCGTTCGCGCAGGACGAGTGGTACATCGGTAAACCCATTGCGGACTTCCGCTTCACGGGTCTCCAGATCGTCAACGAGTCGGAACTCGCGCCCATCGTAAGGCCTTACGTGGGACAGGAGTTCACTCTGGACGTGTTCTTCGAGATCCAGGACAAGCTCTACGCCCTGGACTACTTCGAGCTCATCGAAGCGAACGCGGAACCCGGAGACCCCGAGCGCAGCAGCGTGATCGTCCAGTTTCGTGTCCAGGAGAAGCCGACGGTCGGCGAGATCCTCCTCGAGGGCAACCGGCGTCTGCGCCGCACCGAGATCCTCGACCGGGTGCTGCTCAAGAAGGGCGACATGGTCACCCAGACCCAGGCCACTCTGGACGCCCAGGCCATCGCCGATCTGTATCTCGAGAAGGGCTACACGGACGCCATGGTCACCGCGGAGCTCCTGCCGGGAGAGGAGAACACGGTCACCGTCCGGTTCGTGGTCAACGAGGGCGTTCAAACCGCGATCCGCACCATTGCATTCTCGGGCAACAGCTTCGCCTCGGAGAGCACCCTGCGCAGGGTGATGAAGACCAAGCAGCAGGGCCTGTTCTCCACCGGGGTGTTCCAGGAGGCCCGCTTCGAAGAGGACCTCAAGGCCATCGTCGACTACTACGGCGAGCGCGGCTACGTGGACGCCAAGATCGAGAAGGTAGACCGCGCCGTGGAACGTGACGAGAAAGAGGGCAAGAACTACCTCAACATCACCATCTACCTGAGCGAGGGCGAGCAGTGGACCTACGGGGGCATGGACTTCGAGGGCAACCAGATCTTTACCGACGAGGAGCTTCAGGCCCAGGTCCGGCAGACCCCCGGATCCATCTTGAACCGCTCCAAGCTGGAAGCGGACACCCAGAGGGTGGCGGACCTGTATTTCGAGAACGGCTACATCTTCAATCTCATCGACCGCAGCGAAACCCGGGACGAGAAGAAGAAGGAGATCCGCTACACCATCCACGTGGTCGAGCGCGACCGGGCGCACATCGAGAGCATCCTGATCAAGGGAAACGACAAGACCAAGGACTACGTGATCTACCGTGAGCTCCCCTTCGAGGAAGGGGACGTCTTCAACAAGAAGAAGGTCGTCCAGGGGCTGCTCAACCTCTACAACCTGCAATATTTCTCGGCGGTGGAGCCTGAGACCCCGCAGGGCAGCGCGGAGGGGCTCATGGACCTGGTGATCAACGTCGAGGAGGGCAGCACCGCCACGATCAACTTCGGCGTCACCTTTTCCGGAGGCGATTATCCCATCTCGGGACTGCTCAAGTGGGAAGAGTCGAATTTTCTGGGCCGGGGCCTGACCATCGGGGTCAACAGCGAGCTGTCGACCTTGCGGCAGTACGTCTCC
The DNA here is from genome assembly GCA_016930895.1 of Spirochaetales bacterium. The sequence goes on from JAFGFV010000146.1 coordinate 6,151, forward strand.
TTGAACTTCGAGGAGCCCTGGCTCTTTGGCTACCGTTTGGCGGGGGGGGTGAGCTTCAGCTTCGAGCATGCCACGGTCCGCAACGTGGCCCAGGACATCCTGTTCCCGATCTACAACGGCGACGAAGACGAGCTCGCGGCACCGGACCCCTACGAGGACTATGACGAGTGGCAGGCTGCGGTGGACGCCGGAGAATCCATTCCGGAGCAGTACACCATGGACTACGAGCTGTGGGAGTTTGCCCTCGGATTCACCACCGGCTACCGGTATCTGACCCCCCTGGGCTGGCTCGGGGTCCGGGCCGGCCTGAGCGGGGGGGTCCAGCAGATCTCCTACGATGACACCCTGTATCGACCTTTCGACCCGGACGTCCGCCGGGGCCACGGCCAGTGGTTGAACGTGAACAAGCTCGGACTGACCGGCTACTGGGACAACCGGGACTATTTCCTGAACCCCTCCGAGGGGTGGTACCTGGGCCAGGGGGTCACCTTTGCGCTCGGATTTCCCGTCGGCACGAGAGAGTTCATCCGCACCGACACGACCCTGCAGGGTTTCCTGCCGCTGGTCGACGTTCCGGTCACCGAGAACTGGAATTTCAAGGTCGTGCTGGCAGCCTACTCCGCGTTGTCGCTGATCCTGCCTCAGTTCGGACAGGATGCTCCCATCGCGATCACCGACGACCTGCTCTACGTGGACGGCTGGAACATCGCCCGGGGTTGGGACCTGGACTATGACAAGGCGGCACTGTGGGACAACCGCCTGGAGCTGCGCATGCCGATCTCCGAGCAGCTGCTGTGGTGGGTCTTTTTCTTCGACGCGGTGGCTGCCTATGACGAGGTGGCCGGCTTGAGCACCATGCACGTCGACGACTTCCTGTTCGGGTTCGGGGGCGGGCTTCGCTTCTCGATCCCCCAATTTCCGATCCGCCTCTACATCGCCAAGCGCTTCAAGAGCCAGGACGGCGCGGTGCTGTGGCAGGACGGCGCTCTGTTTCCGGACAGCCTCAAGCTGGACTTCGTGATCTCCATCGGCGGAGACACCTTCTAAGGGGAATGAAGATGCGCAACAAGGCACTCTGGCTGGCGCTCGGGGTCCTGCTGATGGCGGCGGGCCCCCTGGTCGGCGAGCAGATAACCCGGGTTGGGATCCTCGACATCGACAAGGTCTACGCCGTCTACTTTCGGGAGTCCCAGGCGGTCAAGGAGTTCCAGCAGAAGCGGATCGAGGTGCTGCGGGACATCGCCAGGATCGACGAGGAGATCCTCGAACTCGAGAACCGCAAGCTCGAGGTCGAGCGCCGCGGTGAGGCCAGCGAAGCCCTGCGGTTGGACAACGAGATCTTCAAGAAACGCCAGTATCGTGAGGATTTCCGGCGCATCAAGATGGACCAGCTGCGCAGGATGTCTGAAAAACTATACCAATCCGACGAGTTCCTCGATGAGCTCCTGCAGGCGATCCAGTTCGTGGCCGAGAGCGAGGGGTTCTCGTTGATCCTGAACTCCGGGGGCCAGTCGTCGGAAATGTTTCTCTTCTTCACCAAGGAGATCGACATCACCGAAAAGGTGATCCAGGAGCTCATGCGCCGCTCAGGGCAGAGCTACTCGCCCCAGGGGTGAGATGGGCCGGATCCTGGCCGTCGATCTGGGTACCCGGCGCGTCGGTCTGGCGGTCACGGACCCCCTCAAGATCCTCGCCTCTCCGCTGCGGACCGTCCCCTACGGCTCACGCCGTCGCCTCGTGGAGACCCTGGCGGCAGTGGTTCGCGAGCTGGAAGTGGAAACCGTGGTGATCGGGCTGCCCGTGGGCCTGGATGGAGACCAGGACCGGGAGGTCTGCCGCCGGTCCCGGAACGTGGCTCAGGACCTCGCCGAGAGGGGCATCAATGCCGTACTGTGGGACGAGCGCTACTCCAGCCTGAGCGCCGAAGAGACGCTGCGAAGCCTGGGGGCCCGGCGCCGGAACGCTCCGGGACAGGTGGACCGCGTTGCCGCGGCGATCATCCTGAGGGAATACCTGGACGAAAACCCATCACGCGGTGCCGGGTGAGGCCAGCCCGCGAACCCGACCTCAGGCGAACAAGTCCACGATCTGCGGGACCTGCTGGGTCGAGGAGGGAGGGGGCGCCGGCGGCGTTTCTGCCGGCGGCGTTTCCGCCGGCGGCGTTTCTGCCGGCGGTTGAGATCCCTGCCCCTGCGTCGCCGTCGTCTGCTCCGGGGGCGGGGCTGGCTGCTCCTCGGGCGGCGGCTGGGACACGGGAGCCGGGGGAATGGGTGCGTAGCCTCCTACGCCAGCGGTCTCCATGTTGTTCTGCCTCTCGCTAATCTAATATAATCTACCGCATATGCCCGGGACAACTCCCATGATGCGGCAGTATCGCCGCATCAAGAGCCAGCATCGGGATACCATCCTCTTCTTTCGGCTCGGAGATTTCTACGAGATGTTCGAGCAGGACGCGGTGGAAGCCTCGAGGCTGTTGGACCTGACCCTGACCCAGCGCAACGGGGTGCCCATGTGCGGCCTCCCGTACCACGCCGCGGACAGCTACATCGCCCGTGTGTTGAAGGCCGGCCGCAAGATCGCGATCTGTGAGCAGACGCACGTTCCCAGGGCCGGCCTGGCGACCCGCGAGGTCACCGAGGTGATCACCCCCGGAACCGTGGTGGACGAGAACCTGCTCGACCGGAGCACGAACAACTACCTCGTGGCGATCGGGGCGCAGGGGGGGCAGGTCTGCATGGCATACATCGACCTGTCGACTTCGGACTTCTGCGCCACCCGCTTTCCCCACGCCGGCAGCCTGGAACGCTTTCGGCGCGAAATGCTGCGCCTCGGGCCGAGGGAAGTCCTGGTACAGGAGTCGCTCCTGGAGAGCGACGACGGGCTGGCCGCCCTGCTTCGAGAGCGCGAAGGGCTGGTGATCAACCGCCTGCCCGACTGGAGCTTCGATCTGGAGTCAAACCGGCAGCGCCTGGAGAGCCAACTGGGCGTGGCCCATCTCAAGGGCTTCGGCCTGGAGAGCGACTCCCCGGAGATCGCCGCGGCCGGGGTCATCCTGGGCTACCTGGGGGACACCGCCAAAGGGGTCCTGCGGCACATCCGGGACCTCACCGTGTACGCCGATTCGAGCTACATGGGCTTGGACGAGTCGACCCTCCGCAATCTGGAGATCGTCCAGAACCTGAACGACCGGACGCGCCGCTACACGCTGCTGGAGGTGCTCGACCAGACGCGCACCTCCATGGGCTCCCGCAAGCTCAAGCGCTGGCTGTTGCATCCGCTCAAGAACGCAGAAGCGATCAACGAACGTCTGGACCGGGTCGAGTTTTTCTACAAGAACCAGATCCTGCTCTCGCGGGTGCGCAGCGAGCTTGCCGGGTTCTACGACCTGGAGCGGCTGTCCTCGCGGATCGCGCTGGAGAAGGCCCATGCCAAGGACCTGCTGGCCGTCAAGGGCTCCCTGGCCGTCATCGAAGCCCTCTGCACGCTCCTGGAGCCCTATCCCGAGATATCCCCGGGCGTGGCCAGGGTGGCTGGCCGAAGGGACAGGATCCGGGAGCTGTTCCGCCTGCTCGACAGCGCCATCCTCGAGGAACCCTCGATCCAGCTCAACGAGGGCAACCTGATCAAGCCCGGGTTCGATCCGGAGCTGGACCGGACCCGGGAGGTCAAGGAGAACGCCCGCAAGCTCCTGCGCGGCTACCTGGACCGGGAGCGCGAGCAGACCGGCATCGCCAACCTCAAGCTCAAGTACAACCGCATCATCGGGCACTTCCTGGAGGTCACCAAATCGAACCTGCCGCTCGTCCCGGGGCATTTCATTCGCCGGCAGACCCTGGTCGGAGGCGAGCGCTACACCACGGACGAGCTGAGCGGCATGGAGAGCGACATCAACAATGCCTCGGAGCGACTGATCGAGCTCGAGCGGCAGCGTTTCCTGGAGGTGCGGCGGGCGGCGCAGGAGGAGCTCGACCTGCTTCTCGATGCGGCGGAAGTCTTCTCGGAGTTCGACGTTCTCCAGTCCTTCGCCTTCTGCGCAACCCTGCACGGCTACGCCCGGCCCCGGATAAGCTCGCGTCGGGGCATCCGGATCGAAGAAGGGCGGCACCCGGTGGTGGAGGCGAACCTGCCGGCGGGAAGCTTCGTGCCCAACAGCCTCGAGCTGGAGGAGGAGGGGACGTCCTTCGTGCTGCTGACCGGACCCAACATGGCCGGCAAGTCCACGTTCCTGCGCCAGAACGCCCTGATCGTGCTGATGGCCCAGATCGGCTGTTTTGTCCCGGCCGCTTCGGCCCAGGTCGGGATCGTCGACAGCCTGTTTTGCCGGGTAGGGGCCACGGACAACCTGGCGCGGGGTGAGTCCACGTTCCTCGTGGAGATGAGCGAAACCGCCAACATCCTGCGCTCGGCCACGGCCGGCAGCCTGATCATCATGGACGAAGTGGGACGCGGCACGGGCACCCAGGACGGGCTGGCCATCGCCTGGGCGGTGTCGGAGCACATTCTGGGAACGGTGCGCGCCTTCACCCTGTTCGCCACGCACTACCACGAGCTCACTGCCCTCCAGCACGAGCACCTGGAAAACCTGTCCATGGCCGTCCTGGAAAGGGAGGGACAGATCGTCTTTCTCAAGCAGGTGCGCAGGGGCCCGGCCGATCAATCCTATGGGATTCACGTCGCCCAGCTGGCCGGGGTCCCCCGGGAGGTGGTGGACAGGGCGGGGGAGCTGCTGCGGGAGCTGCGTTCCAGGGGCGCGGAGCGTGCGCAGCCCGCGCTCCTGGACAACGGATCCCGTGAGCTCGAGGAGGCAGCGGCGGGGAGGGCCGGCGCAGACACGGGAGGCGCGAGCAAGGAAGACGCAAGCGCGGCGCCTGCGGCTCCCGGAGGTGAGCCCCGGCAGGGGCTGCTGTTCGCGCCGCAGGAGGTGTTCGCCCAGGAGTTGCTGCACCTGGATCTCGACCGCCTCAGGCCCCTGGAAGCCCTGCAGCTCCTGGCCCGCTGGCAGGAGGAGCTGCGCGAGCTACACGGAGAGAGCCCAGGTTCCCGTCCGCGCCACGGGCGGCGGAGCTCCGGGTCCGGGGGCAGGCCGAGCGGCGACGAGGCACATCGCGACGAGGCACCCGGCGAGGGGCCGCCCGGCGGATAAGAAAGCGACGCCCCTGTCGATCCGAGCCGGCGTCTATCCCAGCAGGCGCAGGACGTTCTCCCGCTGGATCTCCAGCAGTCGACCTCCGGCCTCCCGGATTCCCTCCTTCAGGGACTCCAGCGGGTCTCCGCCACCGGCGATGGCGCGGCTGTTCTGCTGGGCCGTTTCGAAGCGGCTGAGCTCCATGGCGAGCCGCCCCAGCCGGACGGTGCTTTCCTCGATGAGCCCGCGGAGACCCTGACCGTCGCGATCCCGCAGGATCCGCTCCAGCTGCTCGCCCAAGGAAGCCAAGACGGGCTCTCCTCTGTAGGTCACCGCCGCGGCGTAGGCCTGCAGGGATTCCTCCGAAGGTTGGCCTGTCCCGGCGCTTCCCAGGCGAGCCTCGAGTCCTTCCAGCCCGCCGAGGACCCGCTGGGCCCGCGCCACCTCGCGCTGGAGGAGCAGCAGGCGGCTGCGGTATTCCTCGAGCCCGGAAGCGCGCAGTTCCCCGTCCTCCAATGCGCGAGCCCGGTGGCCTTGGTCGGCCATGGTGCCGCGGGCTGCACCCGGACGGGCGCGGCGTTCGCCGAGGTGCGGCGCAGACAACTCCTGCGCCGAGCCGGATGAGATGTTCCGGATTGTGATGTCCACTTGATTCCTCCCAGTACCCGCAGTTTAGCCGATCGCCGGTGCCGCTGTCAAATTCTTGTCAAAACGATGAACCGGTGTATGATGGCCCCTGGGGCCACAGGAGGGTGATCGTTGCGGGATGCATGGGCGGCGCACCTGGGGAGCTCCGTGCTGGAGCTGCTGTTTCCGGGCAGCTGCCTGCTGTGCGGGAGGCAGCTCCTGGGCTGCGCCGCGCCGCATTTTCCGGTGTGCCGCGAATGCCTGTCGGCCCTGGTTCCCATACAGCAGCCGCGGCGCTGCCGCGTGTGCAGCATGCCCCTCGTTTCCGAGTCCGGGTTCTGCACGCGCTGCCGCTCGCGGGAGTTTGCCTTCGACCGGTGCTTGGCCCTGTACGAATACGGCGGCAGGATCCGCGAGCTTCTCTACCAGTTCAAGTTCCAGGGCCGCAGGCGAGCGGCCCGGGTCCTGGGTGGCCTGATGGGCCCCGCCTACCGGGAACGCTTCGCCGGCCTGCCGGCGGTGCCGGTGCCGTGCAGCCCCCGAGGGAGACGGCGGCGCGGATGGGACCCCATGGCCGAGGTGGCGAAGGTGCTGAGGCGGAGCTTTGGCGTCGAGGTCCAGGAGCTTCTGCGGCGTGGCGCCTCCCGGGAGCAGAAGGCCCTGGGCTTCGACGAGCGCCTGGCCAACGTGCGGGACGCGATCCGGCTCAAGGACCCCGGGGCCTCGGTGCCATCGGAACTCGTGCTGGTCGACGATATCTTGACCACCGGAGCCACCACGAGTGAGTGCGCCCGCCTGCTCAAGGGCGCCGGCGCCCGGAGGGTCGAGGTCCTGGTGTTCGCCATCGACTGACCCCGGGTCCGCCGGCTGCGGCGTCTGTGCTCGCCGGCGTCGGCTCGCCGACGTTGACATTCCACGGCGTTATTGCTATTTTAAAGTTGACTTGATACAGTGCAGCAGACGCTTGAAGCTTAAGAGTCGAAGGTTCGACTCTTTTTTTTTGAAAGAGTTCGAGGGGTATGAGCGAAGAGTTCCGTAGCCGGATCCTCGCGGAAGTGACGCCGATCGTCTCCGGGATGGGCTTCCGGCTGGTTGAGCTCAGGCACGGGCAGAGCCACAGGCAGAACCATGTCTCGGTTACGGTGTATCGGCCGGAGGGCGTGTCCGTGGGCGACTGTGCCGCCATATCCCGGGTGCTGCACCCCCGTTTGGAGCTCATGGAGGAGCTGGAGAACCTGCGTCTCGAGGTGACTTCCCCGGGGCTGGACCGGGTGATCAAGAGCCCGGAAGAATA
>JAFGFV010000147.1 GCA_016930895.1 Spirochaetales bacterium
CTCATCGAAGCTCCTGCCCTCCAGCAGCTCGTCGATCACCTTCTCCAGCTTATCGGTCCTGACCAGCCCCAGGGAAGGCCAAGTGGGGCTGACGAGATCCTGCCACTCGATCCGGTGCCCGATGGCCCGAATCTCCTCCCAGCTCTTGCCCGCGCAGAAGAGGGCTCCTACCAGGCTCCCGGCGCTCGTACCGGCTACCGCGGCCACCTCGATCCCCTCCTCCGCGAGGACCTTGAGCACGCCGAGGTGGGCAAACCCCCGCGCGGCGCCGCCGCCCAGGGCCAGGCCCAATCGCTTACCCTCCGATCGCCGGCCGGGCCGCCGCTTACCGCTCATCGGCGCCCTCCTCGCCGGCGGGGCCCCCAGCCCGGCCCCGGGGAGGCACTGGGGCGCCTGCCCCGGCGACCTCCGCGCGGTACCGGGCGAGACTGCCTGGGAACTCACGCTGCAGGTAATCGATGAGCCCTTCGCGAACCGCACAGCGCAGCTCCCACAGGGCGGAGGAATCCGCGGCGCTCATGAGAGCCCGAACCTCGACGGTCCGGTCGGTGGCGTCGGTGACCTGGATGCCCGCCGCCTTGCCGTCCCAGTACGGAGAGGCCTCGAGCAGCCGCGTCAGCTCCTCCCTGAGCTTCTGGACCGGCACGCTGTAGTCCGCGTACAGGTAGACGGTGCCCAGGAGCTCGGAGCTGTTGCGGGTCCAGTTCTGAAACGGTTTTTCGATGAAGTAGGTAATCGGCACGACCAGGCGCCGCAGGTCCCAGATCCGTACGACCACGTAGGTCAGGGAGATCTCCTCGACCCGGCCCCACTCCCCTTCCACGATCACCACGTCGTCGATGCGGACCGGCTGGGTGAAGGCCACCTGGAGCCCGGCGAACAGCAGGGCGATCGAGCGCTGGGATGCGAAGCCGAGCACCACCCCGATGATCCCGGCCGAAGCCAGGATGGTCGTGCCGACCTGGCGTACCTTCTCGAAGTTGAGCAGCGCCAGGGCAATGGCCAACACCATGACGAGGGCCGCGAACACCTTCCGGAAGACCTGCACCTGGGTCACGATCTTGCGAGCCTCCAGGTTGTCTTTGTGCTCCATGTCGTAGCGGTACTTGAGATAGTCCTCGAGCACCTCGGCGGAGCGGATGAGCAGCCACGCTACCGAGAAGATCAGCAGCACGCTGGCAATCTGCCGGGCCAGCTCGCGGAGACCGCCGGGCAGAGGGGCGAAGGGCAGGGCGATCATGACGGCGATCACCGGGAGGACGAGCCGGAGGGGCCGCCTGGAGTGCCGGGCGAAGGAGCCGACGATCACCTCCTGACGCCGGCGCGACAGCAGCTTCAGGACCAGCCTGAGAACGAAGTAGGCCACGAACCCGGCGACGACCCCCCCACCGATCACCGCGCCCCCGATCGCCAGTTCGCGCCACTGTCCGAAGATCTCGCTCCAATTCATCGATGAACCTCCTCGTACCCATTGACATAGATACCTTGGAATGCCTCGCCGCGCCAAGGATTGCAGGGAAGTTTTTCGCTGCCGGCGCTGCGGCTGCCGCAAAGCACGAATTGCAACTATCGGTCGCAAAAGAAGTTGACAATTGGGACCGCTTCTTTGTAGACTTCAGGCATACGCACAGTTACCATCGTGTTGTGGTTGCCATCTGTTGTGGGATTCATGAGGATCTGAAGGAGGATTCGCCCCGCAGCGCTCCGGAAGTCTAGATCGTAATCAACCCGATTGCTTCCGATGGGACCTGCAATGCAGTGACTGAAAAAGCCGTTTTCAGCAACTGTCATGAACGCAGGACACAGACCGGTTCGTCAGCTCAAACCCTACCGCACGCTCCCGGCAGCCCGTCGGCTGCCTCCTCCAATAGCACTGTTGCGACCCACCCTGCCGCTCGGGCAGTTCAGCTACGCCCTCGACATCTACTAGAGCCCGCGTTCATCCGCTCGTAGTCTGGATGCCGGTCTGATATCGGACCGGCAATCACGAGGGATCGACGTATCGAACACCAAGAATACCTGAAGGAGGTACAAGCTGTGAAGAAGCTTTTGATCACGCTCCTGATGCTCGGCCTGGCGGGGTTCGCCTTCGCCGGCGGAGCGGCAGAGGAGCCTGTTGAAACCGTACAAGAGGCGGCCGAGGAGGTCGTCGAGGAAGTCGTCGAAGAAGAACCGGGAACGGGCGTGCCCTACAAGTCCCCGATCGACATCGGGACCAAGAATTTCACCGAGCAGTTCGTGGTCGGGAATCTGATGTACCTGTTTCTCGAGAGCCGAGGCTTCGACGTGGAGCTCAAGACCGGCATGTCGAGCACGGTGCTCCGGGAGGCCATGGAGAACGGAAGCCTGGACCTGTGCATGGACTACACTGGGACCCAGTGGCTCAGCTACACCGGGCACGAGTTCAAGGGGGAAAGCCCCGAGCAGATGTACGACCAGGTCGAGGAAAACGACACCGAGCGAGGCCTGGTCTGGATGGACCCGATCTGGTGCAACAACACCTACGCGATCGCGGTGACCCGGGAGTTCTCGCAAGACAA
>JAFGFV010000148.1 GCA_016930895.1 Spirochaetales bacterium
GCTGCCGAAGCGGCTGGGACCGCTGCCGAAGCGGCTGGGGCCGCTCCCGGAGCCCGCGAGGCTGGTCCCGCAGCCGGGGCGGCAGAGGCCGCGGCCTCCCCTGGTGAGGCGGCGGAGGCGCCGACGGAAGATGAAGTGGAGGAGGGGTACGAGTGCCCGGAGTGCGGCGCGCCCATCGACACGTCCATGACCGCTTGTCCAAACTGTGGCGTTGGTTTAAGCTTCGAAGAAGAAGCGGACGAAGAGACCGAGGGGGAAGCGGACCATTAGGTTTGAAGGGGATGTATGTCTGAGGAACAGAAAAAGCCGAAAGCAACGCTGATCAAGAAAAAGAAGATAGCGCCTTCCCCGGAAGCGGTCAGCGAAGAGCCGGAGAAGAAAAAGATCGTCGTCGTCAAGAAGAAGGTGGTCGTGGTCAAGAAGACTGCCGCCCGGCCCGGCGCCCCGAAGCCCGAAGAGCCCGCGGCAGCCGCCGCCCACGCACCGCAGGAAGCTGCGCGCGAGGCCAGGCCGGCGGTGGAAAGCGTACGACTTCAGGAACAGCCGGTGCGCCGGCCCACCTTCGAGACTCAGAGATACGACCGGGGTCCACGCGACCAGGGGGACCGGGCGCATCGATCGACCCGCATCTATCGATCCCCGGGGGCCCCTCCCGGCCCCTCGTCGTCGAGAGACCGCCGGCCTCCCGCCGGTCCGCCGCGCCCGCTGCGGCGGGACGGGGCGCCGCCGATCCGCCGTGATCGTCCGGGTGGAGCCGCGCCGCCGGCCAAACCAGAGGCTCCGAAGCCTGGGGCCAAGAAGGTCTTCAAGACCAAGAAGAAGGGCTCCTTCGGCAAGGCAAGGTACGAAGAGCATCAGGAAAAGCTCCTGGCCCAGAAGAAGAAACTCGCTCCCAAGGCCAATCCCGTTCCCAAAGAGATCGCGATCATGGAGGTCATCACGGTATCCGAGCTGGCCCGGAAGATGAATCTCAAGGCGTCGGAGCTGATCTCCAAGCTGATGAGCATGGGGATGATGGTCACCATCAACCAGCAGATCGACGCCGAGACGGCCAGCATCCTGGCGGAGGAGTACGGCTGCAAGGTCAACATCGTCTCCCTGTACGACGAAACGATCATCGAGACCGAAGAGGACCAGGAACAGGACCTGCAGCATCGTCCGCCGATCGTGACTGTCATGGGGCACGTGGACCACGGCAAGACCAAGCTGCTCGATGCCATCCGGACCGCCAACGTGGTGGACACGGAGTTCGGCGGCATCACCCAGCACATCGGTGCCTACAAGGTGGACCTTCCCCAGGGCAGGATCGTTTTCCTGGACACCCCGGGGCATGAGGCCTTCACCACCATGCGCGCCCGAGGCGCCCAGGTCACCGACCTGGTGGTCCTGGTCGTGGCCGCCGACGACGGGGTCATGCCGCAGACCGTGGAGGCGATCAATCACGCCAAGGAGGCCAAGGTCCCCATCATCGTCGCGGTCAACAAGGTGGACCTGCCGGACGCCAACCCCGACCGGGTCAGGCAGCAGCTCTCCGAATACGATCTGGTCCCTGAGGCCTGGGGCGGGAATACCCTTTACTGCGAGATCTCGGCCCTCAAGGGCACGGGGATAACCGAGCTGTTGGAGGCGATCATCCTGCAGGCGGAACTCCTCGAGCTAAAGGCCAACTACAACTGCCGGGCCGAGGGGCGAATCGTCGAGTCCAAGATTGATTTCGGGCGGGGGATCGTGGCCACCGTGCTGATTCGGCGCGGCACGCTCAAGATCGGGGACTCCTTCGTCGCCGGGATCTACCCGGGCAAGGTCAGGGCCATGTTCAACGACAAGGGGGAGAAGGTCGACGAGGTGACCCCCTCCATCCCTGTCGAGATCGTCGGCTTTACCGGCATCCCCGACGCGGGGGACCCTTTCCAAGTCACCGAGTCGGAGAAGGAGGCCCGCCAGATCGGGACCAAGCGCCAGGAGCTCAAGAAGGTCGAAGAGGCGCAGAACGTCAAAAAGATCACCCTGGACAACCTGTACGATCAGATCAAGGACGGCGAGGTCCAGGAGCTCAAGGTGATCATAAAGGGAGACGTGCACGGGTCCGTGGAGGCCCTCCAGAGCGCTTTGGAACGGCTGGGCACGGCGGAGATCCGTCTGCACGTAATCCATGCCTCCGCCGGCGCGATCAACAAGGACGACGTCATGCTCGCCTCGGCCTCCAACGCCATCATCGTGGGGTTCAACGTGCGCCCCATCGCGGAGGCCCAGGCCACGGCGGAACGCGAGAAGGTGGAGATCCGAAGGTACAACATCATCTACGACGTGGTCGACGACATCAGAGCGGCCATGGAAGGCATGCTGGCGCCGGAGCTGCAGGAAAAGGTGATGGGCTCGGCGGAGGTCCGAAATCTGTTCAAGGTACCCAAGATCGGGATCATCGCCGGCTGCTACGTCACGAGCGGCAAGATCCGACGCGGGGCGTCAGTGCGCCTCGTCCGGGACGGGGTCGACGTGTACACGGGCAAGATTTCGTCGCTCAGGCGGTTCAAGGAGGACGCCCGGGAAGTCGAATCCGGCTTCGAGTGCGGCATCGGGATCGAAAACTACAACGACCTGAAGGTCGGGGACGTGATCGAGGCCTTCGAGGTGGTTCAGCTCGCCAAGACCCTTGAGAGCGCCGGGGCTCGCAGAGATGTCGGAAGTAAGGCTGAAGAAGGTTGAGAGCCTTCTTCAGGCCGAAATAAGCTCACTGATCACCCGCGGGGTCGTCAAGGACCCGCGAGTTCCCCGCATGACCACGGTCACCGGCGTGGAGGTTTCCGGGGACCTCCATCATGCAAAGGTATTCATCTCCTTCTTCGGCAGTGAAGAGGAACGGACCGCCTGCGTCGAAGCCCTGAACCACGCGGCGGGCTTCATCCACAGGAAGCTGGGCGAGTCCCTGCACATGCGGACGGTCCCGCGGCCGGCCTTCTACGGGGACAAGTCGATCGAGCGAGGGGTCCGCATTACCCGGAAGCTACGGGAACTGTTTCCTTGACCGGCGGTCGCTCCGGGCTGGTCCTGCTGGACAAGCCTGCCGAAATGACCTCCTTTCAGGCCCTGAGCGCGATCAAGGCCGCGTTGGGCACCCGGCGCGTGGGCCACGCCGGGACGCTGGACCGCTTTGCCACGGGACTTCTCGTGATCCTGACGGGAGCGTATACGCGGTTGGCGCAGCTGTTCAGCGGGTTGGACAAGTCCTACCGGGCCGTCGTGGTGCTGGGCGTGGAGACCGACACCCTCGATCCGGAGGGTGCGGTGGTGGCTACCGCGCCGGTCCCCGGGCTGGCGGATGTCCGGGCGGTCTTGAAAAGCTTCACGGGGCCGATCGAGCAGGTCCCGCCGGCGTACTCGGCGCTTCACGTCGAGGGGCGGCGGGCGCACGAGCTTTCCCGCGCGGGCACGCCGCCTCGGATGGCACAGCGTTCCGTGACCATTTACGCCCTGGACCTGGTCAGGTACGAGCCGCCGGAGTTGGAGATACAGGTGCACTGCTCGAAGGGGACTTACGTCAGGTCGCTGGCCCGGGACCTGGCGGCCGCGGCGGGTTCCCGGGGTCATCTCGCGGCGCTTCGCCGGCTGGCCGTTGGGCCGTACAGCGTGGAGGAGGCGGTGGCCCCGGGAGAGTTCATCTCCGCCGGGAGCCTGGTTCCCGTGCGGGAAGCCCTGGGCCGGCTGGAGGGAGTGAGCTGCCTGACGGTGGAGGGGCAGGCGGTGCGGGCCGTGCGGCACGGGAATCCGCTCGAAGAGTGTCTGCCCGAGGGATACCAGCGGTCGGCGTCGGAGACCCTTGCCGTGTTCGACCGAGAGGGAGATCTCCTCGCGGTGGCGCGCGGGGACCGGGGGCGCTATCGGTACCTGGCGGTCTTCCGGGAGGCGGAAGCGTGAGGATCGTGTCCCTGGAGGAGCTGGGCCGCGGCAGGGACGAGATCGAAAAGCCTCCATCTGCCCTGACCATCGGGGTCTTCGACGCTCTTCACGTGGGTCACCAGCGGTTGATCAGCGCCGTGGTGGCGAGCCCCGCCGGGGTGATGCCCGTGGTGTGCACCTTCCGGCAGAGTCCTGGGAGCGTCCTGGGCACCCGCAGATTCCCGGGAAACGTGCTGTCGTTCCGCCAGAAGATGGCGAGGCTGGAGGGACTGGGGGTCGAGGAGGTTGTCCTGATTGACTTTTCCCCTGAAATTAGTAAACTGACGGGCAAGAGGTTCATTGAGCTGCTCGCAGGGTACTTGACCATCAGGAAGCTGGTGGTGGGGTACAACTTCCACATGGGCCGGAACAGGGATACTGGAGTGACGCAGTTGCGGCGGATGCTCCAGGACAGCGAAACGGAGTTGGTGGTGGTTCCTGCCACCTTCCACGGAGGCCGGCCGGTGAGCAGCTCACGTATCAGGGACACGATACGGGAAGGTGACTTCTCGGAGGTCCAGCTCATGATAGGAGCGCCTTTCTGCCTGGATCTTCGGGATGTTGAGATAGAGGTACGGGGATCCCGTGCCGCAGTCAAGCGGGAAGCGCTCGATCAGATCCTGCCCAGACCGGGCGAGTACCCCGCAAGAGTCCGGACACAAGGCGCGGAGCGAACAGCCACGGTCAGCGTGGCAGAGCAGACGCTGTCCTGGACCCGAGACTGGCAGGAGCACGAGTTGGAAATTTGCTTTACGCAGTAGACTGCATGACAGCGCACTGCACACGCACAGCGTAGGAGGATCAGATGTCCTTGACCCAGGAAAGAAAACGTGAGGTCTTCAAGGAATTCGGCAGAACGGAAAAGGATACGGGCTCCGCAGAGGTCCAGGTCGCGTTGCTGACGCGCAGGATCGAGGAGTTGACGGGCCATTTCAAGACGAATCCCAAAGACCACGCTTCCCGGCGCGGGCTTCTCAAGATGGTCGGCCAGCGGCGCAAGCTGCTCAACTACCTCAAGAAGACCGACATCGAGAAGTACCGCGAAATCCTGAATCGGCTGTCGCTCAGGAAATAGCAGCGACGGAACGCGAAAACGAAGAGAGACAAGGTAACGAACAACACATGGAACATCAGGTACGAGTGAAAATTGGCGCCGAGGAGTTGGTCCTGGAGTCGGGCAAGATCGCCAAGCAGGCCAACGGCGCCGTCTTTGGACGCTACGGAGGGTCCGCAGTCATCGCGACGATATGCGCGTCGGAGCAGGACCGTGAGGGACTGGATTTTATCCCCCTGTCCGTGGAGTACAACGAGAAGTACTATGCCGCCGGGAAGATCCCCGGCGGTTTCATTAAGAGGGAAGGGCGGCCCAAGGACCGGGAGATCCTGGTCTCCCGGCTCATCGACCGTCCGATGCGGCCTCTGTTCTCCAAGAAATTCAAGCGTGAGCTCCAGATCATCCCCACCGTGGTGTCCACGGACCAGATCAATCCTCCGGACGTGCTGGCCATGGTGGCAGCCTCGGCCGCGGTGACGATCTCGGACATCCCTTTCGACGGCCCTGTCGGGGCGGTTCGCCTGGGCTACGCGGACGGTGAGTTCATCGTGAACCCGACCTACGACCAGATTGAGCGCTGCGAGATGGAGATCGTGGTGGCCGGCACCGACCAGGGAATCACCATGGTGGAGGGCTCAGCCCGGGAGGTGTCGGAGGAGGTCATGGTGCGGGCCATCGAGGAGGCCCACAAGGCCATCAAGGAGATCTGCCGGGCGCAGCTGGAGCTTGTTAGGGTGCTGGGCAAGGAGAAGCTTCCGCTCCCGGAGGTGGAGAGCGGGATCGACGAGGCCCTGCGCGAGGAGATCGTGGCGTGGGCCCGCCCCCAGATGGAAACGGCCTGCTTTGTCGAAGGAAAGCATAACCGCTCCAAGGCGATCAAGGCGATCGGCAAGGCCGTGGCCGAGGAGTTTGCGGACCGGGTCCCGGAGGAGTTCCAGAAGCAGATCGGAGCTATTCTCGAAGATCTGGAAGCCGAAGTCGTCCGCACGTCGATCTTGGGACGGAAGGTGCGGACCGACGGTCGGGGCCCGGAAGACATCCGCCCGATCTCCTGCGAGGTCGATTTCCTCTCGCGGACCCACGGTTCGGCGCTGTTCACCCGCGGAGAGACGCAGGCCCTGGTCGTAACGACCTTGGGAACCGTGTTCGACGAGCAAATCATGGACGACATCGAAGGGGATTCCCGCAAGGCATTCATGCTGCACTACAACTTCCCCCCGTACTCGGTGGGAGAGACGGGGCGGCTGGGGGCCGGCCGCCGCGAGATCGGTCATGGCAACCTGGCCGAACGCTCGTTGAAGGCGGTGATGCCCGGCAAGGAGAATTTTCCGTACACGATCCGGGTGGTATCCGAGGTCCTGGAGTCCAACGGTTCTTCGTCCATGGCCACGGTGTGCGGCTGCACCCTGAGCCTGCTCAACGCGGGGGTCCCGATCTCCAAGTCCGTGGCCGGGATTGCCATGGGCCTGGTGAGCGACGGGAATGACTACGTGGTGCTGTCCGACATCCTCGGCGAGGAAGACCACCTGGGGGACATGGACTTCAAGGTGGCCGGCACCGCCGACGGTATCACCGGGTTCCAGATGGACATCAAGATCGGTGGTGTCGACTACGAGATCCTGGGCAGGGCCCTGGAACAGGCGCGCCGCGGGCGCCTTCACATTCTCCAGATCATGGGCAGTACCATCAAAGAGCCCCGGGACGCAATTTCCGACTATGCTCCCAAGATCATCAGCATCAAGATCGATCCCGACAAGATCGGCGCCGTGATCGGCCCCGGGGGCAAGATGATCAAGGGGATGACCGAACGCACGGGCGCGACCATCAACGTGGACAACGACGGCACCGTCACGATCTACTCGCGGGAAAAGGAAAAGGCCGAAGAGGCGCAGAACCTGATCCAGGAACTGGTGGCGGAGCCGGAGGTCGGCCGGTGGTACAACGGAACCGTCCGCAGGATCATGGACTTCGGGGCCTTTATCGAGTTCCTGCCCGGCAAGGAGGGGCTCTGTCACGTCTCCCGACTCTCCGAGGGGCACGTGAATGACGTGCGCGACGTGCTCACCGAGGGGCAGGAGGTCAAGGTCAAGCTCTTCGAGATCGACCGGATGGGGCGCATGAACCTCAGCATGATCGAAAACCCCGAGCCCCGACGGTCCTCCGGTCCCGGGGGAGACTCCGGTGGGCCGCGGCGGTACGACGGGGACAGGCCGCGTTCCGGGGGACCCCGTGACGGCGGCCGCTCATCGGAGGACCGGGGATTCGGTCGCGATCGGCGGCCGGAGAGGCGCTCTGGGGGCGGAGACCGGCCCCGGGGCCCGAACAGGTCTGACGACTCGCACCCGCGGAGATAGCCCTTGATCCAGGCCACGGAGCTTCCCTGCGGCCCCCGTGTGATACTGGAGCCCGTTGAGAACACCGAGGCCGTCTCTATCGGCTTCTGGCAGGACCACGGTTCCCGGGACGAAACCGAGGCAGAGGCCGGCTTCTCGCATTTCCTCGAGCACATGGTCTTCAAGGGCACCCGGAGGAGGAGCGCCTACCAGATCGCCCAGGCGATCGATCGGGTAGGGGGGTACCTCAACGCCTTCACGGAGAAAGAGGTCACCTGCTTCTACTGCACCCTGCCGGGGGAATCCATAGAGCTCGCCGTCGACGTGCTGGCGGACATGCTCTCCGATGCCCTTCTCGACGAAGTGGAAATCGAGAAGGAAAAGGCGGTGGTGCTCAACGAAATCAGTGCCGCCGATGACAATCCGGAGGAGAAGGGACAGCAGCACTACCTCGAGCGCCTCTGGGGCGGGCACGCGCTGTCGCGGCAGATCACGGGACTCAAGCACCAGGTGACAAGGATTCGGCGGCAGGAGCTGCTGGAGTTCTACAGGACCCGCTTTTCTCCCTGCCGGCTGGTGATCACGGCCAGCGGCAAGCTGGAGCCAGGGCGGCTTCTGCAGCTCCTGCAGGAGCGGCTGCCCGAGAAAGGCAGCGCCTGGAGCAACGGTCGGCGCACTGCGCCCCCGGTCCGAAAACTCTGGCAGGCGCTGCCGGACAAGTTCGAGCAGGTGCAGGTCTATACCGGGATCTGTTTTCCCTCTTCCAAGCGGCTGGAGGAATACTACCACGAGCTGGTCCTGAACACCCTGTTCGGCGAATCCATGAGCTCCCGGCTGTTCCAACGGATCCGGGAGGACGAGGGGCTCTGTTATTCCGTCTACTCCTACCGAACCTATTTCACCGACTTGGCCATGTGGACGGTGTACGCGAACACGTCGCCGGGAACCATCCCGACGCTCCTGCGGGCCGTACAGCGGGAGCTGGCCCGGCTGCGAACCGATGCACCAAGCCTCGAGGAGATCGAGGATGCCAAGAGCCAACTGCGCGGCAACATGATCCTGTCGAAGGAGGACATGGAAAACCGCATGAAGCGGCTGTTTCGCCAGCACCATCTCACCGGAAAGACCCTGGAGTACGAGGAGTCCTTGCGGCTGCTCGGAAATGTCGGTCAGGACGACGTGGTCGAGCTCATCGAGCGGCGCCTGCGTCCGGAGGATTTCAACCTGCTCGCATACGGCAGCAGGCGACTGCGCAAGCTGCCCATGACGGGCTTCGCGTTCTAGAGGGGAGGGCATGAACGAGATCCGAGTGGCCTGCATCCAGGGGTCGGGGTTCCTGCCCGAATATCATTCCCCGGGGTCCGCGGGGGCGGACTTGCGCGCGGAGATCGAGGCGGAGATCCGCCTGGAACCGGGTGCCCGCGCGGTCATTCCGACGGGCCTGCGTCTGGAGATACCCCCGGGCTTTGAAGCCCAGATTCGTCCGCGGTCGGGACTCGCGTTGAATCACGGAATTACCCTTCTGAATACCCCGGGCACCGTCGACAGCGACTACCGGGGAGAGGTCCGGGTGATCCTGGTCAACCTGGGAAGCGAGCCCTTCGTGGTGCGCCGAGGGGACCGGATCGCCCAGATCGTGTTCCAGGCCGTCGTGCGGGCGCATTTTGCGGCCCAGGAGGGCATCGCGGAGTCCGCTCGAGGGGAAGGCGGGTTTGGCTCCACGGGTGTGTAGCCGCCGGGGGCCCGCCGGGCTCGTCTGGGCCCTGTGGCTGCTCTCCATCGTCTCCTGCGCCACGCAAGCCCCACCGTCCGAACCTCCTGGGGCTCCTCCGTCACAACACCCCGGGGCTCCGCCGCCCGCCGCCGATGCACAGACGCGCGCGCCGCAAGCGCCGGAGCCTCAGGAGGGTGCGGACGCCCAGGCGGGTTGGGGCGAACTGGGCCCCGCGTGGGAGTTGGTTGCACAGGAGCGGTACGAGGAAGCCGAAGAGGCGCTCCGGCGGCTGGAGGAGGCAGAACGGGAGCGGGAAGCCCGCCTGCGGGCGCCGGAGGCCCGCCTGCGGGACCCGGAAGCCCGGGCACGGGCCTCGTTTCTCCGGGGGCGGATCGCTGCAGGGCGCGGCGACACGGCGGGCGCGGCGTTCCATCTCAAGGCGGCCCTGGACGGCGGCCCGCCGGAGGAGCTCCTGTTCGAGCTCCACGCGGCCCTGGGCGACCTGCGCTACCAGGCAGGAGACTCGGAAGGCGCCTTCGGCTCCTACCTGAGGGCGCTGCAGCGGGTCCCCCCGGGAAACACGCCGGGAGATCTGTTGTGGCTCCGCCTCGCGGAAATCGCGTTCTATCGCTACCAGGACCGGGAGCTGGCCCGGTACTACCTCCTGCAGGCACCGGGACTGCCCGGGGCGCCGGCGCCCAGCGAGCGCACAAGGAGGCTGCTGCGGCGCGTTTCCTGGCGCGAGCTGAGCCCGGAGGCCCTGGGGGTGGGGGACGGGAACATTTCGGCCCTCGCGGCCGAGGGGGATGACCTGTGGATCGGGACGTGGAACGGGGGCGTGCTGCGCTACAGCCTGTCCAGCGGCCGCTCGGTGGTCTTCCGGGAGGGGCGGGCCAGCCTGACCCCGAACACGGTCCGGGCGATCGAAATCACGGACACGCGCGTCTGGGTCGGGACCTACCAGGGGCTGTTCGTCTACTCCAAGCCGACCTCCACCTGGAGCGAGGTGGCTGAGTTCGGAGGGGTGAGCCCGAAGCGGGCGGAGGCAATCGAAGCCGCAGGCGGGGATCTGTACGTCGGCACCCTCGGGGATGGGCTGTGGAGGCTCCGTGCCGGGCGGTGGAGCCGGATCGGCAGGGGCGTCCTGCCGGGAGATTTCGTCAATGCGCTGAGCTACGCGGACTCCCGGGTGCTCATCGGCACCCTGAATCTCGGAATCGTGGTGCTGGACCCCTCCACCGAGTCCATGTGGAGCTTCGACCAGGTCAATCCCAACCTGCAAGCGCGCAACGTGGTCCTGCTGCTCCCGGTGGGGACGCGGGAGCTGTGGATCGGGACCTACGGCCAGGGGCTGTACCGCTGGGACCGGGTGGAGAACCGCTTGTCTCACTTCGACAAGGCGGGCGGCGCCTTGGGAGACGACTGGGTGCTCTGCGGGGCTGCAACCCCCAGCGGGTTGTACTTCGGGAGCTTCGGCGCCGGGGCAAGCCGCCACCGAGAGGGCCGCTGGGAGCAACTGGGCCTGCGTGAAGGATTGACGGGACTGGATGTCAGCGCCGTGGCCTACGTACCCCCGTACGTCGTGTTCGGCACGCTGGGCTCGGGGGTTGCGTTGTTCGACGAGTCCCTTGCCCTCGCGGGCTTTCCGGTCATAGAATAGCGACCGAGCATGGTTGGCATCCGCAGGCTGGACCTGTACATTCTGGGCGAGTTCCTGTTTTCGTTCCTGGTCTCCTTCCTGTTCTTCTTCTTCATTTTCTTCGTCAACCAGCTGCTGGTGATGGCCGAAGAAATCTTTTCCAGGAACGTCGCCTTCGGTGACGTGCTGCGCTTTATCCTGTTTTCCCTGCCTTCGATCGTGGCGCTGGCCTTTCCCTTCGGCTCCCTCGTCGGCGGCCTGATGGCCGTGGGGCGGCTGTCCTCCGACAACGAGATCCTCGCCCTTCGTGCCTCCGGGGTTTCCCTGCAGCGGATCCTGGCCCCGCTCCTCGTGGCCGGCGTGCTGCTCTCCTCGTTCTCCTTCGTCATGAACGACTACTTCCTGCCGCTGGGCAACATCCGGCTCGGGGCGATGTTCCGCAAGATCCTGTACACCAATCCGCGGATCGAGCTGGAGCCGTACTCGATCAAGCGCTACCAGGACACGGTCATCATCACTGGGGCGATCGATGGCAACCTAATTGAGGAGATCGCGATCATCGATCGCAGGGAAGACAAGCGCAAGCGGGTCATCACGGCCCGCGCGGGCAGCCTGGCGGAGAGCGTTGCACAGAAAGGGGTCATCTCCCTGCGCCTGGAGGAGGTGTTCACCCATGTGTCGGAGAAGGAGGGGGAGGACACCTACGAGTACTCCTCCTCGGCCGCGATGATCTACAACATCCTGCTGAGGGATTTCACCGCAAGCTTCGTCAACCCGGGGCCGCGGGAGATGAGCTCTGTGGACGTCTGGAAGGAAATCCGCAAGATGGAGGCGGCCAGGAGCAGGCAGGCGGCCGAGCAGCGCCGGGTCGCGCAGAAGTCCCTGTTCACGTTGGCCATGGAGCTGCGGGCACTGGAGGCCCTCCCGCCTGCCGGACGGCAGCAACGGGTCGCCTCGCTGGGCGTCCTGTACCGGGAGCACGTGAAGGAGAGGGACAAGGACGTCGTGGACAGGAACCTGCAGCTGTACCTGCTGGAGTTCCACAAGAAGTTCTCGATACCTGCCGCCTGCCTGGTGTTCATTCTGTTCGGCTTCCCCGTAGGGCTGGTAGCGCGCCGGAGCGGCCGCACCGTGGGCTTTGCGGTGGGACTGCTCATGAGTGCGGTCTACTGGGGCTTCCTGTTCACCGGGCACACCCTGGGCATCCGGATGCAGCTCTCCCCCCCGCTGGCCATGTGGCTGCCCAACCTGGTCGTTCTGGCGGCCGGGGGAGTGCTGTTCCTGACGAGGGTACGCCGATGAAGACCTTCGACTGGATGCTCGTGCGCAATTTTCTCGCCATCTTCCTGGTGACCCTGCTGTTCTTCGTGCTCCTGCTGGAGCTCTTCGACGTGTTCGCCAACCTGTGGCGCTACCTGGCGCAGGAAACGACCTTGGCCGAGATCCTGAGGATCGGGCTGTACTACGCCCCCAAGTGCCTTTCCTACTCGATCTCCCCGGCGCTGCTGTTCTCCGTTGCCTTTACCCTGGGGACCCTGTATCGCAACAACGAGCTCATCGCCATCATCGGTTCGGGAGTGAGCCTCTACCGGCTCGTGGTGCCCTTTTTCGTGATCGGGCTTGCCCTGAGCGCCGCGGGGTTCCTGTTCGAGGAGCACGTGGTGATCGAGACCTACAGGGTCAAGAACGAGCTGTACAACGCCGCCGTGAGGCGGGAGGTCAACCTGAGCAATACGAACGTGACCGTGATGAGCGCGGATGCCCGGACGATCTATCACGCGGACTACTACAACGACAAGCGGCAGACCATTACCGACGTGGTGGTCCTGTGGAGGGACCCGGCGGGGAGGTTCGCGGCGCGGCTGGACGCGGACTGGGGGGAGTGGAACGACGGGCGGTGGACGATGCACAACTGCGTGCGCTACGTGTTGAGCGCTTCGGGGCGGGAGATGACCCGGCGGGCGGTGGCCCTGTACGACTCCGAGGAGTTGGCCGAACCGCCGCAAACCTTTCGCAAGACGACCCGGGACGTGGAGGAGATGAAGGCGACAGAGGCCCGCGAGTGGGTCGCGACCCTGCGGCGCGCGGGGCTGCCCTACCGGGAAGCCCTCACGGAGTACTACACCAAGTACTTCTTCGCCTTCACGCCGTTCGTGGTCGTGCTGCTGGCGGCGGGATTGGGAGGCTGGTTCCGGCGTAACGTACTGCTCATGAACCTGCTGGCCGCCCTGATCGCGACGGTCGTGTACTACGTTGCCCAGATGATCGCCTCCATCCTCGCCAAGAATGGGTACCTGCCGCCCGCTGCGGGGGCGAGCCTGGCTCTGGTGATCGTTCTGGCAGCCGGGGGGGTCCTCCTGCGAAAGGCCAGGACTTAGGAGCGGCGGCATGTTCGCTATCCTGCATCGCGACAGCAACTGCCGCGCCCGCGCGGGTGTCCTGACCCTTCCCCACGGGAGTGTTCAGACCCCGGCGTTCATGCCCGTGGGGACCAACGCCACGGTCAAGGCCATGCACCCGGAAGACCTCGAGAGGATCGGCGTCGAGCTGATTCTCAGCAACGCCTATCACCTGTACCTGCGTCCCGGCGTGGAGGTGATCCGCAACGCGGGAGGACTTCACGCCTTCATGGGCTGGCGGGGAAACATCCTGACAGACTCCGGCGGCTTCCAGGTTTTCTCCTTGGCTTCCCACCGCAAGGTCGAGGAAGACGGGGTCCTGTTTCGCTCCCACCTCGACGGCTCCAGGCACAAGCTGACCCCTGAGGAGGTCGTGGGGATTCAGCGGGTGCTGGGCAGCGACGTGATGATGCCCCTGGACGAATGCACGTCCCCCGGGACTTCGTACGCCGGGGCCCTCGAGGCGGTGGAGCGGACGAGCCGTTGGGCGGAGCGCAGCCGGAGCGCCTGGCTGGGCAGCGAGGGGCCGGGGGTCCTGTTCGGGATCATCCAGGGCAACTTTTTTCACGAGCTGCGCAAGCGCAGCGCCTCGGAGCTCCTCGAGCTGGAGCTGCCCGGGTACGCCATCGGCGGCTTGTCCGTGGGCGAGGGGTTCGGGCAGTTCCAGGAACTCCTCTTCGCGACGGCGGCGTATATCCCCGACCCGCTGCCCCGCTACCTGATGGGGGTAGGAACGCCCCCGTACATCCTGGAGGCGGTGGAGGCCGGGGTGGACCTGATGGACTGCGTCTTGCCCACCAGGACGGCCAGGAACGCTCAGGCCTTCACCCGCCGGGGACCGGTCAACCTGCGAAACGAACCGATGAGGCTCGACAACCGTCCCATCGACCCGGTCTGCGGCTGCCGGACCTGCCGGCGCCACAGCCGCTCGTACCTGCGCCACCTGTTCAAGACCCGGGAAATCCTGGCAGCGATGCTGGTGAGCTATCACAACCTGTACTTCCTGCACGGCCTGATGGGGGAGATTCAACGGGCCATCGGGCAGGAGCGCTTCCTGGCCTTCAAGCGGGAGTTCCTCGGGGAATATGCCGGCGCAGCCGAATAGGGGCGATAGGCGCCACCGGAAGGCTTTGATCTCCCCTGTGGACTTGCCGAACACTATACTAGGCAGGCTTACCGTTGGATCCGCAGACTGAGCGCGTGAACGAGCAGGTACCTCTGGAGGGCCGGGAAGCCCGGGGCGGCACCTTTGTGACCGTGATGGTCATGGTGTGCACCATGCTTTCGAGAGTGTTGGGGTTCGTACGCATCGCCGTGATCGGGGCGATCTTCGGGGCGTCGGGGACCGCAGACGTGTGGAACGCGGTGTTCACGATTCCGAACAACCTGCGCAAGCTCATGGCCGAGGGGGCCCTGTCCTCTGCTTTCATCCCCGGGCTGTCCGCCAGCCTGGTCGAGGACCCGAGCGGGGAGGAGGCGCGAGGGCTGACGCGGCGGATCATCACGCTGCAGCTGGTGATCCTCGTGCCCCTGGTGCTCGGATCCATCCTGCTGGCCCGGCCGATCATGCACGCTCTGCTCTCCTTCCCGGAGCCGCAGAAGATGGAGCTGTCCGTCGACCTGTTCCGGTGGGTGTTCCCCTACCTGATCCTGATCAGCGTGAGCGCGGTGATCATGGGGGTGCTCAACTCCCACAACGTCTTCGTGCTGCCGGCGCTGACACCGATCCTGTTCTCGATCTGCGTGATCGCGGCCACCCTGCTGCTGTACCGCAGGCTGGGGATCTTTTCGATGGTGGTCGGGGTCCTGGTCGGGGGGCTCGCACAGGTCCTGTTCCAACTGCCTGCGTATCTGCGCCGCGGCTACGACCTGCGCCTGAGCTTTGGCTTCCGCCAGCGGGTGTTCCTCAAGGTCCTGCGGGCCTGGGGACCCGTGCTGGCGTCGGCGTCCATCTTTGCGCTCACGGAGCAGGTCGCCGTGCTGTTTGCCAGCGGGCTGCGGGACGGCAGCACGTCGGCCCTGAGCTATGCCCTGGTGTTCTTCCAGCTGCCCTTCGGGATCTTCTCGATTTCGATCGTGACCGTGCTGTTTCCGCGCATGAGCCGGCAGGCGGCCCGCGGCGACCGGGGCGGGCTGGTCGACTCGGTGAGCTACGGCCTGCGCTTCATCATGGTGCTCCTGGTGCCGGCTGCCCTGCTGTACCTGGTGATGGGGCGCGAGATCATCGGGCTGGCCATGGAACGCTACAACTTCACTTCGGGGGACACGGTGCGCACGGCCCGGGTCCTGAGCGCGTATTCAATCGGGCTGTTCAGCCTGGGGGGCTTCACCTTCCTGCAGCGCTTCTTCTACTCCTCCGGGGATTTCCGGACTCCGCTCGTGGGGGCCCTGATCGTGAGCGCCCTGGACATCGGGTTTTCCCTGTGGCTCAAAGAGACGCGTTTGCAGGTGTCCGGGCTGGCCGTGGCGAACTCCATCGCCTTCACTGCGGGCCTGCTGTTCCTAACCTGGCGGGCGCGCCGTGCGCTGGGTTCGCTGAATGGGCGGATGCTGGCCCGCACCGCCTCCCGGGTGGCCGTGTCCATGGTGCCGTTCGTGCTCTTCCTGTGGGGCTATCTCCGGCTGACCCCGGGGTGGTGGGCCCCCGCCAGCTCCGTGCGAAGCCTGGTTGGGGTGGCGCTGGGGCTGGCCGTCGGGGCGGGGATCGTACTGGGAATGTACTGGCTGCTGAGGGTGGAAATGCTGCGGGACGTACTCAAACGGTGGAAGGATTGACCATGAAAGGCGTGTCTTGGAAGATCGCGGTGCTGTGCCTCGCTGCATTCTGTCTACCGGGCCTTCCGGCATCTGCGCAGGACGACGAAGCAGAGGAGGGCAGGGGTCTCGTCGAGACGTGGAGGGACGTGCTGCGCTTCGGGATCGACTCCGAGGTCCTGAAGGTGATCAAGGCGATCGACGAGGCCGATGAGCGCTCCCTGGACGGCGAGCTGGGCGTGCTGTTCGCCCAGAGTCTGAACACCGAGGTCCGCAGCGGGGTGCTCGAGCTTTTTGGCGCCCGGGGCAGCGCCGCGTTGGAGTCGGCGGCCGTGACCCTCCTGGAGCAGGAGGAGCTGGAGGACCCGATCCTGCAAGTGGCGCTGATCCGCTACCTCGCGACCATCCAGTCCAGCTCCGTCGAACCCGAGCTCCTGCGCCTGATCGAGGAAGCGTCCCTGGCGGGTGCGGATGAACGCGTGGTGGAGAGCGCACTCTCGGCACTGGGCCGGCTCGGATCGGAGAGCGGCGGGGCTCTCCTGATGGCGAAGCTCGAGGACCTGGCGTACCCGGAGAGCCTGAAGCCGGAGATCATTCTGGCCCTGGGCAAGCTGCAGTACCGCCCCGCGGTGGAAGCCTTGATGGAGATCGCGAGTGACCGCGGAGCCGAGCGGATCTGGCGCATGTACGCCGCCACCTCGCTCGGGGAGATCGGCGATGCCCGAGCGGTTGGGGTGCTCAAGGGGATGTTTCGGGAGCAGGACAGCCTGCTCAAGGTGCACGCCGCCTCCGCCCTGGCGCACTTCGGCATGGACGAGGTGGAGGGACTTCTGCAGCAGGGACTCCGGGACTCCAACGAGCGCGTGCGCGCAGCCGCGGCGCGGGGACTGGCGAGCCCCGAGGCAACCGGGTCCGTGGACATCCTGATCTACAAGGCGCGCAACGACCCGGCTGTGGGCGTGCGCATCGAAGCCATCCGGGCCCTCGGGGGGATCGGTTCGCCCGCGTCTCTCCGGTTCCTCCGGGAGCTGTACGCGGAACGGCTGGCCGGCGTCGCGTACCGTGAGGAGGCCCTGCTGGCCCTGTGCAAGAAGGACCTGCCCGGAAGCCTGAAGGCCATCGAAGCAGTGGTCGACGCCGAATGGACGGCCCGGGATCAGAAGGTGATCGGATTTACGGTTCGGATTCTGTCTACCTGCGAATCCCCCGGGTTGGGCGCGCTATTTGCGCGCTTCGCGGGCCATCCGGATGTGGGCGTGCGGATGTACGCGTTGCGCGGGATCGGCAAGAACCGGCTGGGCAGCCTGCGCGAAGCCGTAGAGAAGCTCAGCCGTGATGACCCGCACCCGGCCGTGCGAAGGACCGCGGCTACGACGCTCCAGCGGCTCTGAACCTCCGCGCCGGGGCGCGCTCGTCCTGAGGCCTCAGGTAGCCTTGGGAGCGGCCTTGGGCGGGTAGGCCCCCTCGTGGTGGATCGAGCGCATCAGCCGGTTGATCTCCTCCAGCGGGGAAACGTACTCGTGGAACGAGAACACGATGGGGTAGCCCCGCACGGAAACCGCCCGTATCGGCTTTTCCAGGCAGTCTAGGAGGGGCCCGGTCAGGTCGACGAAGTGCTCCGCCTTGATCGGGATGAAGACCAACTGCTTGCCGTCGTTCTTGAGCACGCCGATGCGGCGCGGCACCTGCACGAAGTAGATCAGGAACGCCGAGCCGTCTCCGCCGACGCTCAGAGAAGCCTTGGGCGGGAGGCGGTGGATGTTCCGGGAACCGATCTGGGAGTTCTGTTCCTGTACCCGCATGATGATGGGCCTGCCCTTCTTGCGCCCCCTGCCTTTGGCCCCATAGAAACCGGCGAACGAGGCCTCCGCCATCCGGTTGCGGAGAAACAGGACCAGGAACACCACGGCAGCCGCGGCCAGGAGGGCGATCAAGAGATAGAGCCAGTGGGCGGAGAGAAACGAAGCGAGCTTGGAGCCGGAAGCCGCGGAGGGGTCGTACCTCAGCAGCAGCTCTCCCTGAAGCGGGGAGACCCGGACCTCGGGGTCGGCGAATAGCAGCGCCACAGGCAGGCGGTGTTCCCCCGGGGGCAGGTCCGAAGGCAGGCGCAGGAGGGCCTCCAGCTTTCCAGACTCCTGGGGGGCGATACGGGCCCTGACGCCCCGGGCGAGGAGATCGCGGCCCTCGTACAGCACCGAGGCGAGGGTCAGATCCAGGACTTGGTCGGAGAAGTTGCTCACCAGGAACGGGACCCGGACCCTCCGCGAGACCGTGCCCAGGTCGCCGGGGAAGCGGAGGGTGGCGAAGCCGGTGAGCTTGCCCGACAGGATGTCGGTGTCAACCCCTGCGCCCTCGTCCATCTCCACGACGTCGGTGGCGAACGCCTCGGCCAGCTCTTGCAGGAAATTGTCGCCCGCCGCTGCCTCGCCGGGAGCCGGCCCCTGGGGCGCAGTCGCCGCCTGGGGCTCAGTCGCCGTCGGCGCGCCGTCGCCGGCCACCTGTGCGGCGTCGCCGGCCGTCCCCGCCGCGCCAGCCTGCGGCTGCGGCGTGGCGGCTTGCGCCTGCCCAGCACCTGCCTCGCCCTGCGGCGTCCCCGGTTCGGCTGGGCCCGCGAGCCCGGCCTCGCGGCCCGGCGTTTTCAGGATCCTGACCTCCCATCCCTCCCGGCGGATACGCTCGGTGTTGGCCAGCAGGCGCTGCAGCGCCTCTTGCGCCCCCACGCGGTTGGCGCTGCCGGGAGGCGGGTCGTGGATGCCGTCGGTCAGGATCAGCACAAGCTTGCGGTTCTCCTGCGGTAGGGCGTCGAGGTAGCTGTACAGCCACTCCAGCGCACCGATCAGATCGGTGTAGCGCCCCAAGGGCTTGAGCAGGAGGACCCGCCCGATCACGGCAGCCAGGTCCGAACCCTCCTCGATCTTTTCCGCGAGCTCCCGCTCCGCGGTGCTGTCGAAGCTCAGCAGATGGAAGCTGTCACCCTCGCGAAGCCGGTTCTCCAGGATGTCCCGGAGGAGATAGTTCACCAGATCGTCGAAGACCGGGAACATGCTGGCGGAGGTATCGACCATGACGACCAGGTCGATCCCGGCCGGCATGGCGCACACCGCGGCGAGGAGGAGAAAGGCCAGCAGGATCGGCAGGCGAGGTCTCTTCATGGCGTTCTACTCCACCTCCGCCCGGGCGATTTCTGCGACGCGGTACCGGAAACGCTTCTCGCCCACGTTGAACTCCAGCTCCTGTCCGACGGTGTGGTTGAGCAGCTCCGCGCCCAGAGGCGAGCGGTAGGAAATGACGTTCTTGGCCGGATTGGATTCCCACGGACCCAGAATCACGTACTGCTCGGGGGTTTGCGTGTCGAGGTTCTCGAGCCGGACCAGGGTCCCGAAGGAGATCTGGTCCGTGACCACCTGGGATTCGTCGAAAATCTGCGCGCGCTGCAGCTCCTCCTGAAGGCGGGAGGCGGCGGATTTGAGGAGCTCCTGCTTCTCCAGGGCCGCCTTGTACTCGGCGTTCTCGCGCAGGTCTCCCTTGGACATGGCCTGACCGATCTCCTGCGAGTTCTGGGGTATCTCGGTCTCGAGGATGTTGCGCAGCTCCCGCTGTTTTTCCTCGTAGCTCTTGCGGGTGACCATGAGTCCCAGGCTCACGGTTTCCTTTTCCTGGTCCCCCCGGAACTGGTAGGCCGGGAACCGCTCTTTGATCTGCTGTTTGAGGCCGATCTTGATCGAGGGATCCAGCTCCTTGACCTCGTCGAGCAGGGTGTACAGGCGGCGAATCGACTCTTCTCCGGTGGCCTGGATGTACCCGAGCAGGCGCTGCTCCTTGAACAGGAAGTCCTGGATCTGCCTGTTGATCTTGCGGTTGTGGCTCACATCCCGCTTGTCGTTGATCTCCCGGAAGGTGATGTCCAGCAGGTGGATCATGCCGATCAGGACCTTCTCCAGGCGCAGTTGCATGTCTTTGACCCAGGGCTCGTCCAGGAGGTTGCGGGCGACCCAGACGAAGGCTTCCCGGTATTCCCGGTAGCGGCTGGTGATCTGGTTCAGGAGCCCCTTCAGGATCTCCGTCTCCTTCTCCCGCGCGAGCTCGTCGATGATGAACTTGCTGTTGTAGCCCAGGAACAGGCGGGCATACACGGAAGGCCAGTCCCGATGGTGGGCCTTGAGCTGGACCAGGAAGCTTTTCTTGAGCTCGCTGTCGGCGATGCGGCCGAACAGCCCCTCCACGTCGTCCACCTGGGCAAGAAGGTCTGCAAAGGTGTAGTCCAGCCCAGGGTTCAGATACGGATACACGTTGACGATTTCCTGGACCAGGAGGTAGCTGGCGACCGTGTGTTCCGTCACGGACGCGTAGGCCTTCGCGAACCCTACGAAGTAGCCGAACATCTCGGCAAAGAAGTCGGAATCCGGCTCCTCGTGCTCCAGGAACTCTCGGACGGTCTGCACGCGGTCAAAGAAGTGCTTCTCGGCCTTGAACTTGTTGAAGATCTTCTCTTCCAGGGAGATCGGCTTGTCCCTGACCGTGTAGCGATCGAGCTTTTCGGGAACGTTGCCGAAGATCGGGTTGGTCTTGAGGATCTTGCGGGCCTCCGTGCTCCACTTCGACCACTCCCCCGCAGTCAAGACTTTGGGCACCAGCTGCTCCTTGACCATCTTCATGTCCGCCTGGTTGTCGAAGCTCTTGATGACCGTCTTGAGGGCCCAGACCGGGTCCTCCTTCACGCGCCTGCGGAGCTCTTCCTTGGGGGTCGTGTGGATGAGAACCCAGATGTGGTCCTGGCTGAGGATCTTGAGGGCGCCCACGGCCATCTTGAGGCTCATCCGGTGCCCCGGTTTGGAGGCAAAATCGATCACAATGCCGTCGTTTTGGATGTCGACGATCTGGCCGATCTTCCAGCTGGAGTGGTAGACGTAGTTACCCACGTCGAAGGAGATGTGCTTCTCGAAATCCGCGATGGCGTCATGCACGTTGCGCCAGCTCTGATTGAGGTTGGAGATCCGCAGGTACTCCTCCAGCTGGCTGTGCCCCGTGTACTTCTGCCGGAAGCACTCCACGATCTCCTTGCGGGCGTCGGAGTTCTTGGGTTCGTAGGTCAGCACCCGCTTGAGGATCTCGATCGCCGTATCCCACTCTCCGGAGCTCTTGAAATGGGGGACCAGGTAGCCCAGCAGCTGTGCGGCGCGCTCACCGCTGAGGACCTTGACGATCTTGCGTTCGATCGAGAAGAAGAACTCGACATCCTCCGGGGCATACTCGATGAGCTTCTCCCAGACTTCCTTGACGTTGGCGAACATCTTCTTGTTGATGAAACGGTGGAGGGCCTTCTTGAAGTAGTCGATGGCGCTTTCGGTGTCCCCCTCCTGCTCCTTCTTCTCGGCCAGCAGTTTGACGATCTCCGCCTCTTCGTAGTCGACCTTGATATACCGCTCCCAGATGGCATACTTCTTGTCCTGCTCGTTCTCGTTCTCGTACACCTCGGCGAGGGTCCTCAGGGCGAACTTGCTCTCGCCGTACTCGAGCATTCGGCTGCACAGGTACTCGACGATGTTCCACTTGTGGTTGTCCGTGAAGATGTTGACCAGGGCCACCAGGTTGGAATCGTCGACCAGCTGCTTGCCCAGCGAGATGATCCCCGAGAGGTACAACCCGACGATGCTGTTGCGGGTGTGGCGCAGATGCTCCTCGCAGAGATCCAGCACCTCGTCGTCCTTCTCGGACTTGCGGGTCTCCCGGATGATCTCGTCCAGCTCGATGAAGTTGTTGATGCTGTAGCTGTTGAGGGTAGCCCGGGTCCACTTCTCCTCGTTGAGCAGCTCGCTGACTTGCTTGGTTAAGGTTTCGGCCAATTTCATTACTCCTGCATCTTGTCCAGAGTTCGGTTGTTCAGTTGGTGTATTCCTGGTACACGTCCAGGTCCAACTCGCGGATCCTGCCCAGGACCTCCTCGACCTTGGAGCGCTCTTCTCCGGAGGAGACGAAGTGGTCGATCAGCCACAGGTAGTGATTGACCAGACGGGGAACCCGGTCCGCGGCCCCGTCGTGCACCTCCCGTTCGAGCTGATGGATCGCCTGTTTGAGCCTGCCCAACTCGAGCGGGCGCAGCTCCCGCTTGACGTTGAACAGCCCGAACACCGCCCCGTAGATCGGGATCCATTCCCGTACGTCCACCTCTCCGAGCCGTTCCCGGAGGGCCGAGGCGAGCCGCTGGATCATCGGGGCCTCGAGGTAGGACAACTCGATACCCTGGGGGTCCAGGAAGAACGCCTCGCGAAAGAAGACCTTGGCGGCCCGGTCCTCGTTCACCAGAGAGTAGCAGTCGGCCAACTCTGCGAGGATGGCCGGGTCGTCGCGCTTGATCTGGCTGGCCATCTCGAGAAAGCGAAGCGCGTTCTCGTAGCTGCCCCGGGACTTGTGGCAGCGCCCGATCCGGAAGAGGATCTCGGGATCGCTCATGTCCGTCTCGTTGTACAGGGCCAGGTAGTGCTGCAGGGCGCGCCCGAACACGAAGTACTTGAGGGTGAACAGGCACCGCTCGGAGAGATTTTCCATGCGTTCGACGAACCCTCCGAAGGCTTTCCACTGGTTCAGGTAATACTCGCCTTTCTCGTAGTCTCCGGCGATCGCGTCCACCCGCTCCAGGCGTTCCCGCCAGAAGTTGGCACACTTGAGGGCGTCGGTGACGTCCCGGTACTCGAAATCGATCGCCAGGGCCTTCTCCAGAAGCACCTCGGCCTCTGCGAAATCCCCGTCCTTGAAGCTGAGATAGACCCGGTTGAGGATCTGGACGATGTCGTTTTCCCTGAACGTCAGCTGTTTCTCGCTCATCAACCGAAAAACCGACAGGAGTGGGAGTGCCTCGCCTGGGGGTTGCCCTTCAGCCTCTCTGCGTTTCATTATAACATTCCGCTGAGTTTAGTCAATTAACGTCCCTCGAAGCATTTGCGCCGGAGATATGCCTTCTTGCCCGGGCAAGACGCGGATTGAACCCGGCGCGGGCCATCTGGTATGATTGGAAAATGATGAATCAGCAACAGGTCCTGATAGCGCCCTCGATACTGTCGGCCGATTTCGCCCACCTCGCCGAGGGGATCCGAACCATCGACCAGGGAAAGGGCGATTGGGTGCACCTGGACATCATGGACGGGTGCTTCGTTCCGAACATCACCTTCGGACCGCAGATGGTAGCGGCGCTTAGACCGCACACGCGAACCTTCTTCGATGCACATCTCATGATCACGCATCCCGACCAGTTCATCGAGCGCTTCGTCGAGGCGGGTGCCGACGGCGTCACCATTCACTACGAGAGCGTGATCCACGTGCACCGGGCGCTGTCGAGCATCCGGAAGTTGGGAAGGAAGGTTGGAGTTTCCATCGTACCTTCAACCCCGGCGGACTCGCTGTCGGAGATCCTGGGCGAGGTGGACCTGGTTCTGGTCATGACGGTCAATCCGGGCTTCGGAGGGCAGGAGTTGATCCCGCGGACTCTGGAAAAGGTGCGGAATCTGGACCGGATGCGCAAGGAACGCGGCTACGGCTACCTGATCCAGGTCGACGGGGGGATCAACCGGGAGACGAGCCGGCTGGCCGTGGCTGCGGGAGCGGATGTGCTGGTCGTGGGCTCCGCCGTCTTCAATGCCCCCGACCCGGAGGAGGAGATCCGGTGGCTCAAGAACTGCGGCGGGGGCAAGCGCGGACCCGGCTGATTTTTCCGTACAGTTTGTTTTTCGCGGAGTCGAAGAGTTATAGAGGAGTACGCTGACCCATGCGCGGCAAGACACTGACGGTTTTCCTGTTCGTGGCAGGGTTCCTGGGGCTCGGCGCGTCGCTCCCCCCGACTCTGTACGCCCAGGAGGGTGAAGCGCTCCTGCGCGAGGGGCTGGGGCATTTCCGGGAGGGACGCTACCAGCAGGCCGTGTCCAGCTTCAGGGGTATCCTCTTCGACGGCGGCGGGTCCGCGGAGTCGCCGGTCGCTGCGGATGCCTACTACTGGGTTGCCCGATCCTACATGGCCCTCGAGCTGTACGAGGAATCCGCGCGGAATCTCGAGTTTTTTCTCAGCTCCTATGCGAATCACCGCCTCTACCCGGAGGCCCTGTACCAGAAGGGCCGGCTGCTGTTTCTCCAGGGCGAGGAGGAGAAGGCTATCCTGGTGTTCGACGAGTTCCTGCAGGGTTACCCCGGGCACGAGATGACGGCCAACGCGTTGTACTGGACCGGGGAGTCCCTGTACCGCCTCGGGCAGTTGGACGAGGCCGCCGCCGTGCTCACGCAGGTCCTTGAAGACCATCCCCAGGGCTTCAAGGTCCCCGATGCGCGCTATCGGCTGTCCCTGATCCAGTTCAAGGAGCGCGAGAACGAGCTCATGAAGCTCCTCAAGTGGAGCCACGAGGAAACCCTCCGGGTCACGGAGGAGTTTCAGCGCCGCGAACAGGCGTACGAGCAGGCGATCGCGGTCTACCAGCAGCGCCTTTCGGCGGGTGGCCGGACTGCCGAGTCTGGCGCTTCCCCGCAGGCGGCGCTGCAGGACGAGAACGAACGTCTGAAGCAGCGCGTCCAGGCTCTGGAAGCGCAGCTGGCAGGCCAGGGCGGCTCCGAGTCCGCCGAAGCCGCGCTGTACGGGGAGCTGGAGAACCGCCGCAAGCTGCTGGAGGCCAAGGCGGAGGCCCTCGCGGTCAAGGAGGCCCTGCTGCAGGCGCTGGCGCAGCAGGTGGAAACGGGGCAATGAGACTCCCCGGGCCGCTGTCGATCCCGGTTGCGGCGCTCGTCCTGCTGGCCGCGGTCACCGGCGGGCTCGGAGCGTTGGAGGTGGAATCCGGCAGGGTCCGTCTGGTCCTGCACGAAGGATCGGGCAGGTACTCCCTGTACGTGCGTTCCGTCGAGGACCCCGACCAGTATGTGCCCCTGTTCGTGGACCGGGACCCGCGTACCTCTTCGCTGTCCGTGGTCGTGGATGGCAGGATCCACCGCCTCGGTGAGGGCGGGGAGTTCCGGGAGGTGTCCGCTGAACGCACCCCTGGAGGGGCGCTCTTCCAGTGGGAGTCGAGGACGGTCCGGATCACTCAGGAGTTCACGTTCGTGTCCTCGGTCGGGAGTTTTGCGGTCGACGGAATCCGGGTCGATCTCACCCTGAGCAATCTGGGCTCCGCTGTTGTATCCCTCGGGGCCCGCGACTGTCTGGACACCTACCTCGGGGAGGACCGCGGCGCGCACTTCGCGGTGCAGCCGGGGGGACAGGTCGCCGCCGAGTCGACATACACACGGGAGAGCGGTGTGCGATGGTGGGTGTCCCCCCCCGAGACCGAGGCGGGGGTGGTCTGCCAGCGGCTTACCGGCGGCCCGGGAATCACTCCTCCGGACAGCATCATCTTCGCGAACTGGAAGCGGCTGAACCAGGCGGCCTGGTCCTACGACACCTCGATCGGACGGAGCTTCAACCTGCTGCCCTATTCGATCAACGATTCGGCGGTGTGCCACTACTACGAGGTGGTCTCGGTGGGCCCCGGGGAGAGCCGTCGGATCACCTGGATCCTGGGCAGCTACAGCCCGACCGGGTACCTGGCCGGACGCGTTTCCGGGACGGACGCTGCGGAGGCAGCGGGTGACGCCGCGGCCGCCGGGGCTGCAGCCGGACACGCCGCGGCACCCCCGGAGTCCATCCAGGCGGCCTTGGAAGGCATCAACGACCTGCTGCGTCAGATAGACGGCCAGCTGTCCTCGGAGCAGGCGCCCACCGAAGAGGACGTTCAATTGATCCAGGAGGCGCTTTCTGGTATAAAGAGCAGGTCGGAGCCGTATCTGCAGGGTCATCCGTAGCCGGCGTCGCCTGGAGGGTGAGGCCCGGCCGATACCGACGTCCAACCATGCAGAATGCCTAAAGGTGTAATCGAGCGGGCCGCACAGCTGTACCGCAAGCGCAATTTTTCCCAGGTCATCCGTCTTCTCGAGAGCCAGGTGTTTCGTTTTCGGGAGAACGCTCGCTTCTATCGCCTGCTGGGGTGCGCCTGTCTGCGCACCGGGGATTTCGGAGGGGCGGAGTCCTACCTGCGCCGTGCCGACCAGCTGCGATCGGAGGACCCGGAGGTGCTGCTCGGCCTGGCCGCGGTGCACCTCAAGCGGGGAGAGAGTGACAAGGCTCTGTCCCTGTGGCTGCGGGTCCTCGACCTGCAACCGCGAAACGCCACTGCCCTACGGGGTTTGGAGCTTCTCCGAGCCGCCTCCGCAACGGAGCGATACCCGGACCTCCACGACACGAAGAGCCTCGCCCGGCTCCTGCCCCCGCTACCGGTGCGTTCCTGGACCATCGTCCTCCCGGTAATCATCCTCGCGGTCGCGGGTGCGGCCGCCCTGGGCTACTTCCTGGGCTTCCCCCAGCTCATTCACCGCGAGCCGGGCTCGCGGCCGGGGGTGGCCGAAATCGAGCTCACCGACACGAGGCCCTCCATCGCCCTCGAACCCGAGAACCCGACCTACACCATGACCGAGCAGCAGGTCGAGCGGGCCTTCGAACTGGCCAAGAAGCACCTGCTGGACTACCGGGACAACCTGGCGATCCGGGAGATCAACCGCATCCTGCTCTCCAACGCTTCGGTGTACGTGAAGGAGAAGGCCAGGCTGCTGAAGACCTTCGTGGCGGCTCCGGACTTCACGACGATCAAGGACCCGTTTCCCTTCGCGGAGGTCCGCGAAGATCCCCTGCTGCACCGCGACGGCTTCGTGGTCTGGCGCGGGAAGATCGCGAACGTGCGGGTAGGGGAGGAGGAGATCCGCTTCGACCTGCTCGTGGGGTACGAGGACGAAAGAGAGCTGGAAGGGGTCGTTCCTGTTTCCCTGGGCTTCGCTTCCGCCCTCGAGGACGGACAGGCCCTGGAGGTGCTCGGGCAGGTGGTCGTGACCGATTCCTCCATCGCGCTCCGAGGGATCAGCCTCCACAGGCTGTACCGGATGCCATGAGGGCGGTGGTACAGCGGGTGCGGGACTGCGCGGTTTCGGTGGCGGGAGCCGAGCGCGGCCGGATTGCCGCCGGGCTGCTCGTCTACCTCGGGGTGGGGCGCGAGGACACGGAGCGGGACCTGGAGTACCTGGCTGACAAGGTTGCCAATCTTCGGATCTTCCAGGACGAGAACGGGAAGATGAACCGCTCAGTGCTGGAGGTCGAACGGTCCGTGCTGGTGGTATCCCAATTCACCCTCTACGGGGACGCTCGGGCGGGACGCCGGCCCTCCTATACGGCGGCCGCCCAGCCCGAGGTGGCGCGGGAGATGTACGAGGGTTTCCTCCAGCGGCTGCGCGGGCTGGGGCTGCAGGTGCAGACAGGGGAGTTCGCCGCCAGGATGGAGGTCCGCTACGTGAACGAGGGACCGGTCACGATTCTGCTGGATTCACAGCGCCAGTTCTGACCGGCCTCGCGCCCGCAGGCCGGTCAGCTCGTGCGCTCACTGCGCCGATCCCTGCCTCAGCGTCCCGGACAGCACCTCCCGGGCCCGCTGACCCACCTCTGCGGTCATGGTGGTCTCCAGGATGCCGATCACAGCGGGAGCCAGGCGCGGGTCGCCACTGCGCTGCGCAGCCTCCAGGTACGCCATGAGCCGGTCCGCCTGCTCGGCGTCCGAGCGGCCGTGCCTGCGAGCCAGCTGTTCGTTCAGCCTTCGCCCTTCGTCGGCCAGCGCGGCCGTGAAACGGCCTTCGTCGAGGAGGCTCAGCAGCCTGTAGACCTCCCGGGCCAGGGGTGCGCGGAGCTCCGGGAGAGCGGCCGCCAGGAGCTCCAGGGCCTCCCGGTTCTGCGCCAGGGGCTCCCGAAGCCCCTCCGGCGCGGCGGAGCGTGGGAACACGGAAGCCAGCAGCACCCGCAGGACCAGCTCTGCTTCGTGAGCGCGAGGTCCATGGCGCAAGGCTAGCAGGGCGCCGACCAGGTCCGCCACGAAGGGGTCCCGTCGCAGCCCCAGCGCCTCGGCGGCAGCCACGCGATCCTGCAGAGGCCCTTCGGCCAGGATTGGGGCAATTACCGGGTTCATGCTCCGGTCGGTCGACGGAATCCAGGCCGCCAGCTCCTGGGCGTGGACCCCTGCGGGCGCCAGGAGAACGGCAACCAGGAGTGCTGTGGAGGATCTGCGGAGTTTCATGCCGGCGGGGCTCCTCCCTCAATGATCGGCCGGCCGGGGGCGGGGCTCCAGGCCTTCGTCAAACCTCCTGACCCCCCGGGCCTTGTCGAGTTTGTTGTCGAACCTCGTGAAGCCTGCTGCAGCCTCGGTCGACGGCGGCGAGGGCGCTGGGCGGCCACGAGCGGCACTCAGGGGCAGGGGCCGCCGCCCTGGGGCGCTCAGGGGCAGCTCAGGGGGCCGCCTCGCCTTGACGGTCCGCAATGACACCGTTATGATGAGCTTGATTGAAGCGCGAAGGGCTTTCGAGCCGTTACTACGGTCGTAGAGTACCCCGAAGAAATCCCAAAGGAATACCCGATGGACAAGAGCACTGAGATCTCCGACGCAAAGGCCAAGGCCCTCGAGGCGGCCCGCCTGCAGATCGAGAAACAGTTCGGCAAGGGGTCGATCATGAAACTCGGCGAGAGCACGGCGGCCGTCCGGGTGCCCACCATCTCCACGGGCTCGATCCTCCTCGACGCGGCCCTAGGGGTGGGCGGCTACCCCAGGGGGCGGATCGTGGAGATCTACGGTCCTGAAGCCTCCGGAAAAACCACCCTGGCCTTGCACGCCATCGCCGAGGCGCAGAAGCAGGGCGGCATCGCCGCATTCATCGACGCGGAGCATGCCCTGGATCCGACGTATGCCAAGAACCTCGGGGTCAACACCGACGAACTGTGGGTGTCCCAGCCGGACAACGGCGAGCAGGCCCTCGAGATCGTCGAGTCCCTGATCCGCTCGGGAGCGGTGGACGTGATCGTCGTGGATTCGGTTGCGGCCCTGACTCCCCGGGCGGAGATCGAGGGTGACATGGGGGACTCTCACATGGGGCTGCAGGCCCGGCTCATGAGCCAGGCGCTGCGCAAGCTCACGGCCATCATCTCCAAGTCCAAGACCTGCCTGATCTTCATCAATCAAATCCGCATGAAGATCGGGGTCATGTTCGGGAACCCCGAAACCACCACGGGCGGCAACGCCCTCAAATTCTACTCCTCGGTCCGGCTGGACGTGCGCAAGATCGAGACCATCTCCGAAGGGGCCGACGACGCCATCGGCAACAAGGTGCGGGTCAAGGTCGTCAAGAACAAGGTGGCCCCCCCGTTCAAGCGGGTGGAAATGGAGATCATCTTCGGAAAAGGGATTTCGGCGGTCGCAAGCCTGCTGGACGCCGCGGTGGAGCACAACCTGATCGCCAAGAGCGGAAGCTGGTACTCCTACGGCGAAGAGCGGATCGGACAGGGACGGGAGAACGTCAAGGCCTTCCTCGAGGCCAATCCGGACATCTACCGGGCCGTGGACCAGAAGCTGCGGGCGACCCTGTTCGATGTCGCCCCGCCGGCCGCCGCGCAGGGGAGTGGACCCGCCGTTGACCAGCAGCCGGCCGCTGCAGGCGCTCCGGGCGCCGCCGGCGCTTCCGCCTCCTCCGGTGGCGGGGCAACGCCCGGCGCCCCGAACCCTGCAGCCCAGAAGACCGGCTCGCAGGCGGCCGGGCGGTCCGCAACCTGAGCCCCACCCGCCGCCGAGAGTCGACGCCTCGCCGCAGCGGCGCGAACGGGGTCGAGGTCTTTCTCTCGATCGGCAGCAACCTGGGTGACCGCCTCGAGAACCTGAGGCAGGCCGTGGAGCGTCTGGTCGGTCCGGTGCGGGGGATTCGGGTTTCTTCGGTCTACGAAACCCAGCCCATGTACGTGGTCGACCAGCCGCCGTTCCTGAACGTCGTGGTGGCGGGCCGCACCGGGCTGTCGCCGCAGGGCCTCCTGTCCGTCTGCCTGGGCATCGAAGCCGCCATGGGCCGCACCCGGGAGGCAGCGGTACCCAAGGGGCCCCGAATCATCGACGTGGACATCCTTCTGTACGGCCGGCGGGTGGTCAGCGCCCCGCGGCTGCGGATCCCGCATCCCCTGATGGGGGAGCGGCAGTTCGTGCTGGTCCCGCTCCTCGAGCTCGCTCCGGGGCTGCGGGACCCGGTCGGCGGCAGGCGATATGCCGAGAGGTTGGGGGAGCTCGAGGACCAGGGCGTTTACATGTTCGGGCCCTGGGAATATACTCGAGGCGCGCCCGATCGACCATGAGCACGGAAAATCCCAACAATGCTGCCCCGGACAAGCAGACCTTCAAGGTGGCGAGCTTCGAGGGCCCGCTGGACCTGCTGCTGTTTCTCATCCGCAAGGCGGAGATCAACATCTACGATATCCCGATTGCCACGATCACGGAGCAGTACCTGGAGTACCTCGGATACGCCACGCGCGTGGACCTGGAGAACCTGACCGAATTCTATGCCATGGCCGCGACGCTCCTGCTGATCAAGTCCAAGATGCTCCTGCCCGTCGAGCTGGGGCTCGAGGACGAGTACGAGGACCCCCGGAAGGACCTCGTGGAGAAGCTCATCGAGTACCAGAAGTACCGGCGCCTGAGCGAGCTCATGGAGGCAAAGGAGGAGGAGGCCGAGTGGTCCCTCGAACGCAGGAAGACGCAGAAGGTGCTGCCCTTCGAGGACGAGGCGATCTGGGAGAAGGCCTCGGTGTGGGACCTGCTGCGCACCTTCTCCTCCATGATTGCGACCCTGACTCCCGAGCGGGTCATCGACCTGTACGAGGAGGTCACGGTCAACGAAAAGATCACCCTGATCCTCGAGTACCTGGAGAGCAGAGCCGAGTTTCTGTTCACGGACCTCCTGCTCAAGAAGGGCTCGATCATCGAGGTGGTCTGCGGGTTCCTGGCGGTGCTCGAGCTGGTCAAACGCGCACGCATTGCCGTGTTTCAGAACAAGCTCTTCGGAGACATACTGATCAAGGCGCGAGGAGGAGCGGACCAGGATGGAGGCTGACCATCAGGCCGGGCTCGTGGAGTGCGTGCTCTTTCTGGAAAACGAGCCTGTGGAACTCGACTCCCTGATGCGAGCGACCGGTCTGGGTCGCCGCGCGGTGCTGGGCGCCCTCGCCCGACTGAGGGAGGAATACGCCGGCGCTCCCCACGGCCTGGAGCTGGTGGAGCTGGCCGACGGGTACACCTTGAGCCCCCGGGGTGAGTACTGGGAGACCCTCAAGGCCCGTTACGGCCGGCGCAACGAAGCCAAGCTGTCCCGCGCCGCCCTGGAGACGCTCTCGATCATCGCATACTCGCAGCCCATCACCCGCCAGGAGATCGAGGCCATCCGCGGCGTCTCGGCCGACGGGATGATCAAGCTTCTGCTCTCGCGGCAGGTCATCCGGGAGGTGGGCAAGCGTGAGGCCCCGGGA
The DNA here is from genome assembly GCA_016930895.1 of Spirochaetales bacterium. The sequence continues at coordinate 31,203 of JAFGFV010000148.1, forward strand.
AGGCCCATCCAGTACGGCACCACCAAGGAGTTCCTCAGGATGTTTCGCCTCTCCAGCATCGCCGAGCTCCCCAAGATGGACGAGTTGGACAAGGAGAAGTTCGAAGAAGGTGAGTGAGCCGCTCCGCCTCCAAGTCTATCTTGCCCGCTGCGGCCTGGGGTCGCGGCGCCACTGCGAGGAGTTCATCCGGGACGGAAGGGTCCGCATCAACGGCGGCGTGGCGCAGCTCGGGGCCAAGGTTGAGCCGGGGGACCGCGTGACCCTGGACCGCAGGGTCCTGGTACCGGAAGCCAGGAAGGTATACCTGGCGGTCAACAAGCCCCCCGGGATGTTGTGCGCCAACAGCGATCCTCAGGGACGCCCGCTGGTGCGGGACCTGCTCACGGACGTGCCGGAACGGACCTTCCACGTGGGCCGCCTGGACTTCCAATCCAGTGGCCTCATCTTCTACACCAACGACGGGGAGTTCAGCCGCATCGTGGCGCACCCGTCGGCGGGTATCGAGAAGGACTACGTGGTCGAGACGCAAGACCCGATTCTGGAAGAAGGCCTGAAGCAGTACCTGAAAGGCATCGAAGTTGGGGGGGAGCGCTACCGGCTGGCACGGTACGTGTACAAGACACCGCGCAAGGTGATGCTGACTCTGGTGGAAGGCAAGAACCGGGAGATCCGGCGGGTGCTCAAGACCCTGGGCGCGCGCATCCGCAGGATCCACCGCGTCCGCGTCGGCTGCGTTCGCGTCCAGGGCATCCCCCCCGGGGATCACCGGCCCCTGTCCCAGAAGGAGGTGCGCTGGTTCCTGCAGAGGGGAGGGCGTTCATGATCGTCTGCATCGACGGCCCCGCCGGGGTGGGCAAGAGCACCGTCGGCGCCCTGGTGGCCCAACGCGCGGGCTTCCTGTACCTGAACTCCGGGCTGTTCTACCGGGCCGTCTCGCGGGCGGTGCTCGACTCGGGCCGGGACCCTGAGGACCGGGAGGCGGTGGTCCAGACCGCCTCCTCGTGCGAGTTCGCGATGGTGGACGGGGCACTGTGGGTCAACGGGGCACCCGCGATGGACCTGCAGAACGACCTGATCGACCACTGGTCCCCGATCCACTCGCAGATCCCGGAGGTCAGGCACGTGGTGACCGCCAAGCTGCGGCAGCTGGCGGAGGGCAGGGACATGGTGGTGGAGGGCAGGGATATCGGCACCGTGGTGTTCCCGGATGCCGCGGTCAAGGTCTATCTCGACGCGGATGTGGAGGCCCGGGCCCGCCGCCGCTTTGCCCAGGGGATCAGCAGGCTCGAGCCCGAGGAGCTGCGCAGGGGCCTGGAAGCCCGGGACGAGCTGGACCGCAACAAGCCGGTGGGCCGGCTGGCCGTGGCCCCGGGAGCCCTCTACATAGACACCTCGGACTTGACCATAGATCAAGTTTGTGACAGAGTAATGCAAGAAATCCGCAAAAAGTCAGACGCTTTCGGGAGTTGAGCGTAAGCATATGGATGCCAGTGACGCAAATCGCAGTAACCACGAAGATGTGAACGAGCAGCGGCTCGAAGAAGAGTATATCCATTCCCTGGCCCAGGTCGAGGAGGGCCAGATGGTCCCGGGCCAGGTCGTAGAGGTCGACAGCGAGTATATCTACGTCGACGTCGGGCTCAAGTCGGAGGGCAAGATCCCGGTAGCCGAGTTCTCCGAGCTGCCGAACATCGGCGACACGGTGTACGTGATCCTCTTGAGCAAGGAGAGCCGGGGCGGAGACGTCGTGGTCTCCAAGAAGAAGGCCGACGAGAAGCTGTTCTGGAAGAACCTCAGGATCGCCTTTGACCAGCACGACCCCGTGCCGGGGCGGATCGTCCGAAAGATCAAGGGCGGCTTCGAGGTCGACCTGGGCAACGAGCTCACCGCCTTCCTGCCGCTGTCCAAGACCGACACCTTCCGGGTCGGTGATCCGGCCGAATACCTGGGCTTGGAGAGCAGCTTCTACGTGGAGCGGCTGTACCACCACAGCAAGGTCAACGTGGTGGTCAACCGCAGGGATTGGCTGGAGATCGAGCACCAGAAACGCCGGGAGGAGTTCTTCGCCAGCACTTCCATCGGCGACGTGGTCGAAGGCAAGGTCAAGTCCTTCACCTCCTTCGGGGCCTTCATCGATCTCGGCGGGTTCGACGGCCTGCTGCACATCAACGACATGAGCTGGGGTCACATCAACTCGCCCAAGGATATCGTCTCTCTCGGCGATACCCTGGAGGTCAAGGTCATCCGGATGGACCCGGAAGAGAAGAAGATCAATCTCAGCATCAAGCACTTCACCGAGGACCCCTGGACGCACTTCGAGGAACGATACCAGGCGGGGGACGTCGTGCACGGCCGCGTCACGAAGCTCACGGACTTCGGGGCCTTCATCGAGATCGAGGAAGGGATCGAGGGCCTGGCCCACATCTCCGAGCTGTCCTGGGTCCGCAAGATTCGTCACCCGAGAGAGATCCTCAAGCCCGGGGACATGGTCGAAACCAAGATCCTGTCCTACGACATCCAGGCCGGCAAGCTGTCCCTGGGCCTGAAGCAGGTCCTGCCC
>JAFGFV010000149.1 GCA_016930895.1 Spirochaetales bacterium
CATAGCTCAGGTGGATAGAGCAACAGCCTTCTAAGCTGTGGGTCGCAGGTTCGAGTCCTGCTGGACGCGCTCCTTCGATGGGTGGGGTGTGCTGCCCTGCGGTGAGCTCAGCCGTGGCCCTCCCCGGCCAGCATCGCGATCCCGTGCTCCATCACGGGGATCAGGATGCGGGTGCACAGGCGCACGGCCTTCACCGAGCCGGGAAAGTTGACCACGATGCATCTTCCCCGCATCCCGGCGGCGCCCCGGGACAGCAGGGCGAAAGGGGTTTCCCGATAGGACTCCCGCCGCAGCGCCTCGGCGATGCCGGGCAGCGCCCGCTCGCAGAAGGCCTCGGTAGCCTCGGGGGTCACGTCGCGGGGCCCTATGCCGGTGCCGCCGGTAGTGAGGACCCAGTCCGAGGCGGTGTGGCTCCGCAGGGCCTCCAGGATGGCCTCCCGCTCGTCCGGTACCACCTGCCGACGGATTTCCGCAGTCGGGTACGCTTCTCTCAGCAGCCCCTCGATCTCCGGCCCCGAGGCGTCGGCGTACTCTCCCCGGGAGGCCCGGTCAGAGATCGTAATAACACTCACTCTCACCGCTGATCTCCCCACCCCGCAGGACCCGTGCAAAGATCCCCCTGCGGGGCATGAGGCAGTCCCCCAGGGTCTCGAACACGGCGCAGCCGTGGTGGCACTCCTTTCCGATCTGGGTCACCTCCAACAGGGCCGAGCCCACGTGCAGGCGCGTGCCGATCGGCAGGGAGGGCAGGTCCACTCCGCGGGTGGTGATGTTCTCCGCGAAGTCTCCGTAATGAAGCTCCACCCCCTTACCGCGCGCGGTATCGATGTCTTCGTCGGCCAGCAGCGACACCTGGCGATGCCAGTCTCGCGCGTGCGCGTCGCCGACGATCCCGTGCTTCTCCCTCAGGCGCGCGCTTTCCACCGGGCGCTTCTGCTCGCCCACGCGCTCCGAAACGTTCACCGAAAGGATCCGGAAACTCCTTCTCATGCCTCCTCCCCTCCGGCGGGCTCCTTGGTCTTTTCCAGCAGGTGGACCCCGCCGATGGACATTCCCTGGTCCACGGCCTTGCACATGTCGTAGATGGTCAGGGCCGCCACGCTCACCGCGGTAAGGGCCTCCATCTCGATGCCGGTCTTGTCGGTGCACACCGCCCGGCTCTCGATTTCGATCGCGCCCTCACCGAGACGGAAATCCACGCTCACCTGGTCGATCGAGATGTTGTGGCACAGGGGGATGAGCTCCGCGGTGCGCTTGGCCGCCGCGATCCCCGCCACCCGGGCCACGGCCAGCACGTCCCCCTTCTCGACCAGGTTCTCCCGGACCAGCCGCAGGGTCTCCGGCCCCATGCTGATGCTTCCTCCGGCCCGGGCGGTCCTTCGCACCTTCGCCTTGCCCGAAACGTCCACCATCCGGGCGCGCCCCTGCTCGTCCACGTGGCTGAGATTCCCCATCCCTAGCCCCCGATCCCGACCATGGGCCGGTTGGTGCACACCCCGCCGCGCTCGGGCTTGGCCGCGATCGTGCGCTTGAGGCTCCCTTCGATGTTGTCCAGGTCCAGGGGGATCTCGTCGTCGGAGTGCAGGCAGGGCTTGAGGGTCCCGTCGGCCAGGAGCCGGATCTTGTTGCAGCTCTCGCAGCGCGGGGGCCGGTCGAAGACGTAGTCGTTCCGCTTCTCTTCCCCCAGGGCGTAGTGGTTGATCAGCTGCAGGGTCAAGCCTTTGGCGGCGCAGAAGCCCCGCATCTCCTCGATCTCCTGCGGCTCCGTGTCCTCCAGCACCACCATGTTGATCTTGATGGGGAATCCCGCCTCCCGGGCGGCCTCGATCCCTTCCAGCACCCGGCGGATATCCCCGACGCGGGTGATGTGGTGGTAGCGCTCCGGGTCGAGGGTGTCCAGGGAGATGTTTACGCTGTCCAGCCCGGCGCTGCGCAGAGGAGCGGCGTACCCGGCAAGCAGCACCCCGTTGGTGGTCATGCCTAGGTGCCGGACACCTTCCACCTCCCGAATCATCCGCACCAGCTCCACGATCCCTCGCTTGACCAGCGGCTCCCCCCCGGTCAGTCTGATCTTGGTGAGTCCGAGACCCACGCCCACCCGCACCACTTGCACGATCTGCTCGAAGGACAGGAACTCCTCGTGGCTCCTCGCCGGCACGCCCTCGGCGGGCATGCAGTAGCGGCAGCGCAGGTTGCACTTGTCCGTCACCGAGATGCGCAGGTAGTTGATCTCGCGGTTATATGAGTCGTACATCCAGCTCGCTTCCTTCCTTGATCTCCCGGTTCCCGCGCTCGATTCGGATCAGGCCGTCGGCGGCGCCCAGCGCATTCAGGTGCGACGACCCGTGATACGACAGAGGCCGGACGGCCGCCCCCTCCAGCCGGACCGGGCGGAAATCCACCCGCTCCGCGTCCCGCCGCCGCAGGGTTTCGGCCAGGCGGGCCCGCACGACCGCCGGCCGATGCTCCAGACCCATCCAGCGGTACAGGAGGGTCTTCACGAACACCTCGAAGATCACGAACGTGGACACCGGGTTCCCCGGCAGCCCGAACAGGTACTTGTCCTTCTTCTGGGCAAACAGCGTGGGCTTCCCCGGCTTGATGGCCAGCTTGTGAAACAGGATCCGCGCGCCCGTCCGCCGGACGACCTGCGGAACGTAGTCCAGATCGCCCATGGATACCCCGCCGGAGAGCAGGACGACATCGTTCTCCTCCAGCGCCCGGGCCACGGCCTTCTCCAGGGACTCCGGCTCGTCGGCGACCGTCCCGTAGTAGGTGTACGGACACCCCACGCGGGACACCTGGGCGCACAGCTGCCAGCCGTTGGAATTGTAGATCGCCCCGGGTCGCAGCTGCTCTCCGGGCTCGGCCAGCTCGCTGCCGGTGGTCACGATCCCCACCTGCGGGGGCAGGGCCACCCGCACCGAGGCCACCCCCAGGGAGGCGAGGATGCCCACATCCTGGGGGCGGAGCATCTGGGGACCCAGCGCCGGTTCTCCCGCTTTGAGGTTCTCGCCGCGCTCGATGATGTTGCGGGCGGGCTCCGGGGTCACGACCCGGACCGCTCCGTCGACTTCCTCCGTGTATTCCACCCGGATCACCTTGCCCGCCCCCACCGGCAGCATGGCGCCGGTCATGATCTTGGCGCACTCTCCGCGCTGAAGGGTGCGGCGGGGGATCGTACCGGCGGCGATCGTCTCCACCAGCCGGTAGCTCTGCAGGTCCTCGTCCCCTGCGACCGCGTACCCGTCCATGGCCGCCTTGGCGAAAGGCGGGGAATCGACCGTGGAGCGGACCTCTTCGGCCAAGGCCCTGCCCAGGCACTGCAGCAGGGGAAGCCTCTCGGTCAGCCCTCGGGCGGGCAGGCGCTCCAACACGCCCAGGGCCTGGTCGGGATCGAGCATGGTGTGCTTCGTCATCAGGTACCCCGTATTAGACCTCACTAATATAATCGAATCGCCGAGGCCTTGAAAGTCACGTAGAACCGGACGCCCGGGCGGATGCCCAGCCCCTCCGCCGAGTGTCGGGTCACCAGGGCCCCAAGCGGAAAACCGCAGTCCAGGGCGACCCGCGCCATGCGCTCGTCCGTCTGCAGCGCGCTCACCGTCCCCAGGAACTGGTTTTGGGCGCTGGTCTGGATCTCCTCCCTGGACAGGATCACGTCGTCCAGCCGCACCACGGCGGTGTTGAACTCCCCCTCCTGGGCCGGGCAGCGCAGCAGGCCGGCCCCGGTGCGGAAGTAGGTGAACTGATCATCCGAGGCCTCGACGGTGCCCTTGAGCACATTCTCCCTCCCAGGAACCGCCCGCCCCTCCGCCAGGCGGACCAGGTGGTCCGCCAGGCGGTAGGCAAAGGCCTGGTGGTGGCTGCTCAGAACCACGGACTTCCCGCCTGCCGCCACGCGGCGGAGCAGGGCCTCGATCAGCCCGGTGGAGGCGGCGTCCACGTTGGCGGTCGGCTCGTCGAGCAGCAGCACCTCCGGTTCGAGGGCCAGGGCGCGGGCGATGGCCACCCGCTGCCGCTCCCCGCCGGACAGGCGCCTGGCCTTGCGGTGCTCGAAGCCGGCCAGCCCCACCGAGGCGAGGGCGCCGGCCACGCGGCGCCGCAGGTCCGGGGCGGGGGTCCGGCGCAGGCGCAGGCCGTAACCTACGTTGCCCTGCACGCTGCCATCGAACAGATATGGGTCCTGGTGCACCAGCACCGTCTCCCGCCGCAGCCGGGGCAGGGTCGCGGGGCCGAGGACCAGCCCTCGGTACCGGAGCGCGCCGCCGGTGGGCTGCAGGAGCCCGTTGAGCAGCTTGAGCAGGGTGGTCTTGCCCGAACCGTTGGCGCCGACCAGGACCGTGATCCCCCCGGGGACCATGATCAGCTCCGGCAGGTCCACGACCACGCGCTCCCCATACCCGAAGCGCAGGCCCCTTGCCTCGAACAGCGGCTCAGCGCTCATGACGGATCACTCCGTGGAGGATGAAGTTCACGGCAAAGGCGATGGCCATGAGAATGACCCCGAGGGCCAGCCCCAGCTCGAACTCCCCCTTGCTGGTCTCCAGGGCGATGGCGGTGGTCAGGGTGCGGGTGTACCAGCGGATGTTGCCGCCCAGCATCATGGCCACCCCCACCTCCCCCACCACCCTGCCGAAGCCCGACAGCACGGCGGACAGGATGGCAACGCGGCCTTCCCGGATGGTCATGCGGAACACCTCCGCCCGCCCCGCCCCCAGGGTGATCAGGGTCTCCGGCAGGCGCGGGTCCAGGCGGCTCAGGGCGCTGTAGACCAGGGAGGTGATCAGGGGGAGGCACAGGATGACCTGCCCGACATGCATCGCCGCGGGGGTGAACAGGATCCCGAGAAAGCCCAGGGGCCCGGCGCGGGAGATGAAGGAGTAGACGATCAGCCCGACCACCACCGTGGGCAGGGCCATCAGGGTGTTCAGGAAGGCAATCAGGGACTTCTTGCCCCGAAAGTCCTTGAGACCGATCAGGAAACCCAGGGGAAGGCTCAGGGCCGAGGCGACCGCCACCGAAACCAGCGAGATGTGCAGGGAGGTCCAGGCGATGAAGTAGACCTCCCGGTCACCGGATAGAAGCAGCCGGATCGCCTGCCCAAAGGCCCCGAGCATCGTTCCCCTGTCTGCAGACCCCGCCCTACCGGGTCACCGCGTCGGGAAAGAAGAGCACGTCACCGGCGACCTTGAAGTCCCCGATGATCGCCTGCCCTTCCACCGAGGTCATCCACGCGATCAGCTGCATGGCCCCGAAGTAATCCACGTGTGGAAACCGGTCCGGGTTGACCGCGATGATCCCGTAGGGGTTGAACAGCCGGGGGTCCCCCTCGACCAGGATCGGCAGCTCGACCTTGCTCTTCATGGCCAGGTAGGTGCCTCGATCGGCCAGGGTGTAGCCCTGCAGGTCGTTCGCCATGGTGATGACCGGCCCCATCCCCTGCCCGGCCTCCCGGTACCAGCGTCCGGAGGGGCTGATCCCGGCGGCCTTCCAGAGGTCCTTCTCCATGACGTGGGTCCCGGAGTTGTCACCCCGGGAGACGAAGGGGGACTGCCGGCCGGCGATCTTCCGGAAGGCCGCCACCGCGTCCTTCATGCCCCACACGCCGGCGGGATCGGAGGCCGGCCCGATGATGACGAAGTCGTTGTGCATGACGTCCCGGCGGTTCACGCCGTAGCCGTCGGCCACGAACTTGTCCTCCAGGG
>JAFGFV010000150.1 GCA_016930895.1 Spirochaetales bacterium
AAGACCGAGCACGTGGTCATCGCCCAGGAAGCGGTGAGGCGGGGCGGGGTGGCCTCGGACCTGGCGTCCCTGATCCAGGCGGAAGCCTTCGATCATCTGGACGCGCCGATCGAGATCGTGGCGGGCAGGAACACGCCGATCCCGTACAACGCCGGCCTCGAGCGAGTCTGCCTGCCCCAGGTCGAGGACATAGCGGCCGCAGTGCGGAGGGCGCTCGGCTATCGTCTGTAGGCGAGGGGAGCGCTACCCGACACGGCGGCAAGCGGATAGGATCGGATAGGAGGAAACCATGTCCTGCGTGAACATGAACGCCGTGCTGCCCAAGGCCAAACGCCAGGGATACGCCGTGGGAGCCTTCAACATCCTGGACTACGCTTCCATGCGCGCCGTGGTTCAAGCGGCGCAGGAGCTCACGGCCCCGGTGATCATCCAGACCTCGGTCAAGACCATCCTGCTGTGGGGCTACCGCACGGTCCACGACTGGTACCGTGAGCTGGGTGACGCCGCCGCGGTACCCGTGGTCCTGCACCTGGACCACTGCAAGGACCTGGAGATCATCCAAACCTGCATCGAGACGGGATGGACTTCGGTCATGATCGACGCCTCCAGCAAGCCCTTCGAGGAGAATCTCGAGCTGACCTCCAAGGTGGTGGAGATGGCCAGGCTCGCGGGAGTATCCGTGGAAGCGGAGCTGGGGGAGATCAGCGGAGTCGAGGACGAGCAGGCCGTGGAGGCATCGCGCCTCGCGGACCCGGAAAAGGCGGTTCAATTCTGCAAGCGCGTGGATCTGGACCTGCTGGCCCCGGCCATCGGCACCGCCCACGGAATCTACAAGGGAGAGCCCCACGTCGACTTCGAGCGCATGGACAAGATCGCCCGGGGAACGGGACTGCCGTTGGCCCTGCACGGGGGCACGGGGCTGCCGGACGAGGTGTTCCGGCGGTCCATCAGCCTGGGCTGCGCCAAGGTCAATATCAGCACCTCCCTCAAGCACGTGTTTATCGACAGCTTCGAGGCCTACCGCAGCGAGCACCCCCAGGAGTACGAGCCGGTCAAGCTCGTCGCCCACCAGATGGAGGCCCTCAAGCAAAACGTCGCAGGCTTCGTGAGGCTGTTCGGCAGCCAGGGCAAGGCCTGAGGAGCGCCATGGTCCCGGTGAACATGCCGCAGATCGGCGAGAACATCGAGGTCGGAACGATCGTGCGCTGGCACAAGCGCGAGGGCGACACCGTGTCCCCCGGCGAGGTGATCCTCACGGTAGAGTCGGAGAAGGCAAGCTTCGACGTGGAGGCTGAGCGCTCCGGAGTGCTCCTCAAGACTCTCTACCGCGAGGGCGAGCAGGCGGCGGTGCTCGCGCCGGTTGCCTATCTCGGGGAGCCCGGGGAAACAGTGAGCGGGGCAGATGCCTCCCAGCCTGGGGGCGAGACGGGGACGTCTGCGGCGGCTGCTGCCCCTGGGTATGGGGGTGCCCCCACCGCCAGCCTTGTTTCGAGAGGCGGCAGACCGTACGCATCTCCCTCCGCCCGGCGCGTGGCTGCCGAGCGCGGGGTGTCCCTGGAGGGGATCGTCGGCAGCGGACCGGGGGGAAGGATCGTGAAGCAGGACGTGCTTGCCGCCCCGGCGGCTCGTGCCCGTGAGGACACGGGGCGGCGTGCCCGTGAGGACACGGCGGGTCGTGCCCCTGAGGACACGGTGGTCCCCCTCGAGGGGGTCCGCCGGGTTGCAGCCGAGCGCCTGTCGCTCTCCAGCCGAACCATCCCCCACTTCTACGTGTTCCAGGACGTGGACATGGGGGCGGCGCTCGCCCTGCGGGACGAGTTGAACCGCGGGCAGGGGGGGCACGTGACCGTGACCGACCTGGTGGCCCACGCCGCGGTCCAGGCGCTCAGGGCGGCGCCGGGGCTCAACGCCCACGTCGACGACCAGCAAATCACGTTGAAGGGCAGGGTCCAGCTGGGCATCGCCGTGGCCTCCGAGCGGGGGCTGGTCGTGCCCGTGGTGGCGGACGCGGACGCCCTCCCCCTGCCGGAGCTGGCCCGGCGCGTCGCGGAGGTCGTGGCGGCGGCCCGGCGGGGCCGCCTGGACCCTGCGGCCCGGGGAAGTTTTACCGTGACCTCCCTGGGGATGTTCGGGGTGCCGGCCTTCCTGCCCCTGATCAATCCTCCGGAGTGCGCCATCCTGGGGGTCGGGGCGGTGCAGGAGCGCGTGAGCGCCCGCGGCGGTTGGATCGGCGTGCGGCCGGTCATGACCGTGGTGCTCGGCTGCGACCACCGAGCGGTGGACGGCGCGGAAGCCGCCCGCTACCTGGGGCAGCTCAAGGAGCGGCTGGAGGAACGGCCCGGGGTCGACGGGCCCTGAGCGAGACTGGTACGCGGGGGTGAGGAGATGAAAGCGCTGATCTTCGACTGCGATGGGGTGCTCGTCGATACCGAGCGCGACGGCCACCGGGTGGCCTTCAACGAGGCTTTCGCCCGCCAAGGCCTGGAGGCCCGGTGGAGCGTCGAGGAGTACGGCGAGCTGCTGGCCGTCGCCGGGGGCAAGGAGCGCATGCGCCACTACTTCGAGCGCCGCGGGTGGCCTGCCCAGGCGGTTGACCGGGACTCCTTCATCCAGGAGCTCCACAAGCTCAAGACCGAGCTGTACATGAAGATCATCGAGGAGGGCCGGCTGCCCTTGCGACCGGGGGTGGCGCGCCTGGTGGACGAGGCCATCGCCGCCGGACTGGTGCTGGCCATCTGCTCCACCTCGAACGAGCGCGCGGTGCGCACCGTCGCCCGGGTCATGCTCGGGGAGGAGAGGGTCGGGCACTTCGCTGCCATTCTCGCGGGAGACGTGGTGTCGAAAAAGAAGCCGGACCCGGAGATCTACCTCCTGGCCCGGGACACCCTCCAGGTCGATCCGCGGGAATGCGTAGTCGTGGAGGACAGCCGCAACGGGCTCCTGTCGGCCAAGGCGGCGGGCATGTGGTGCATCATCACCAAGTCCTGCTATACTGGCGGCGAAGATTTCGGCGAGGCAGACGCGGTCTACCCCGACCTGGGAGACCCCCCGGACCCCATGGTGAGCGTTCGGGACCTGGAGCGCTTGACAGGGTAGGCCTGCTGCCGCGCAGAGGAGCGCCAGCTTGAGCTTCACGGTACTGGCCTACGGGGAGGTGCTCTGGGACCTGCTGCCCACCGGTGCGGTCCTGGGGGGGGCGCCGTTCAACTTCCTATACCGGGTCCGGACCCTGGGCGACCGGGGCCTGATGGTCAGCCGCCTCGGCCGGGACGAGCTGGGGCGCGAGGCCCTGGGGGTCATCCGCGACCTGGGCATGGACACGCGTCACCTGCAGTGGGACCAGGAGCGGCCCACGGGCAGGGTGGAGGTGTCTTTCGACGCCGCCCGCAATCCCCAGTTCAACATCATCCCGGGCGTGGCTTACGACCATATCGAGCCCACCGAGGCGGCCCTCGAAGCCGCCGCGGGGGCCGACTGCGTGTGCTTCGGCACCCTGATCCAACGGGGGGCGAGGTCCCGGGACACCCTGGGCAGGCTGCTGGAGGCCTTTCGGGGCCGCCTGGCGATCCTGGACATCAACCTGCGGCCGGAATGCTACAGCGACCAGACCATCCGGCTCTCCATCGAGCGGGCCGACGTGCTCAAGCTCAACGACGGGGAAGCCGCGGTGCTCGGTCCCCTGTACGGGCTGGGCGGCAAGTCCCTCCCGGCCATCGCTCGGGGGCTCCTGGAGCGCACCTCGCTCCAGATCGTGGTGGTGACCCTCGGGGAGCGGGGGGCGCTGGCTGCCTCGCGTGACGGGCAGATGGTCTACCACCCGGGATACGCCGTGGAGCTGGTGGACTCTCTGGGCTCGGGGGACGCCTTTACGGCGGGTTTCGTCCACGCCCTGCTCCGCGGCCGGCCTTTGGGCAACGCCTGCCGATACGGCAACGCCCTGGGGGCCATGGTGGCGCGACAGGAGGGGGCCACCCGCCCTCTGGATCCTGCGGAGGTGGAGCCCTTCATGGCCCGGGCCCGCCCGGGACGCGTGGAGGAAACCCTGCGGGAGTTCCTGCTGCCCGACAGCGGCTGACCCCCAGGCAGCGCAGGCGCTGGAGGCAGCGGCAGACATGCACTTCCCGGCAGGAGGGCCCGGCATGACGGCGCTCGAGAGGCGGATCCTTTTCTTCTCCTCGGTTGCCCACTTCCTGACCCATTTCTACATTCTGGTGTTCCCGGCCCTGGTCATGCCCATCAGCCGGGACCTGGGCATGCCGGTCTCCTCGGTGCTGAACATCAGCTTCTGGATGTACCTCCTGTACGGCCTCCTGGCCCTGGGCTGGGGGTGGCTGAGCGACCACGCCGGACACCGCTGGGCCATGGCTTCCGGCATGATCATCGCGGGGCTCGGCTTCGTGTCCGCAGGGCTGGTCCGCTCCCCTGGCCTGATCACCGTGTCGTTTGCCCTGGTGGGCGTTGGCTGCTCCGCCTATCACCCCTCTGGGCTCGCCCTGGTCTCGCAGGGGGTTCGAGAGCGCGGCCGGGCCCTCGGGATCAACGGGATCTGGGGCAACATCGGGATCGCCAGCGTGCCCTTCGTGGTGGGTGCCCTCAACTACCTGATGGGCTGGCAGCGGGGCGTGCTGCTGCTGGGAGCCGTCGGCGTGGCGGTGGGCCTGGCCAGCCTGGCCGTGCCCTTTTCCGTGGACAGAGGCCGCGACCTCAAGAGCGTCGAGAAGCTGGACGACCGGCTGGCGGTGCGCCTGTTCATCGTTTTCTGTTTCGCCGCGATGTTCGCCGGATTCATGTACCGCACCTTCACCCTGATCCTGCCCGCCCTCCTCGAGGCTCGCCTGGGGAACCTGGCGGCCGCTTTCCGGCAGGTCGTGCTGTCCCGGGCAGGGACCCTGAGGGACACGGCCGCCTTCGACACCCTGGTGGCCAACCTGATCGCAACCGGGGTGTACCTGCTGGGGATCGTGGGCCAGGCGGTGGGGGGCAGAGTGGCGGACCGGTACAGCCTCAAGTGGGCCTACTTTGCCTTCTTCTGCCTGGCCTTGCCCTTCGTCCTGGCCATGACGGCCTTGAGAAGCTTGTGGCTGGTGCCCGCGGCCGGCATGTTCGTGCTGTTTTCCATGGGCATGCAGCCCATCGAGAACAGCTTGGTGGCGTATCTGACGCCGGCCCGGTGGCGATCGGTCGGCTACGGGGTCAAGTTCACCCTGACCTTCGGGGCGGGCTCCTTCGCGGTCAAGCTGGCCGGCCTGGTCGAG
>JAFGFV010000022.1 GCA_016930895.1 Spirochaetales bacterium
AAGCCCGAGCGCCCCTTCCACGTGCTGGTGGGCAAAAAGCTCCGCCCCGGAGACATCGCCACCCACTGCTACCGAGGCCCGGTACCGTGGGTCGATGCCGAAGGGAGGCTCTACGGCTACCTCACGGCGGCGCGGCAGCGGGGGGTCCGCTTCGACCTGGGGCACGGCGAGGGCAGCCTCGTGTTCCGCAACGCCGTACCGGCGGTCCAGCAGGGGTTCTACCCGGACTCGATCTCCACGGACCTGCACGTCCTGAGCATGAACACCTTCATGATGGACCTGCCCACGGTGATGTCCAAGTGCCTGGCCATGGGCATGCCCCTGCCCGAGGTGATATCCCGCTCCACCGCGGTGCCGGCCCGGATGATCGGCCACCCCGAGTTGGGCCAGCTGGCTCCGGGGGCGATCGCCGACATCGCCGTGTGGAGGCTGATGGAGGGAGAGTTCGGATTCGGGGATGCCGAGGCCGGGAGGATCACCGGCGACCGCCGGCTTCTGTGCGAGATGACCCTCAAGGGCGGCCAGATCGTCTGGGACTGGAATGCCCGCAGCGGGCGCGACTACCGGGAGCTGGGTCCCCGCTACGGCATCCGGGAGGAGGTCGAGAGCCTGGTCACCCCCGAAGGCTGAGGGGCCCTCGGCCCGCCGGTGGATCGGGGCCGTTGCACACGGCAGGGCGTGATGGTATTCTCTGCGGCGGGTCGAGGCAAGCGCCCTGCGCGCCGCAGCACAAATCATAGGGATCAAGGGACAGCCAGATGAAAGCCGTCGATGCGATCGGGGGGAACCTACCGCTGAGAGCCGAGCAGTTCGCCGCGCGGGCGCACGCGGCGGCACTGGACCCGCTGCGCAATCCCGTCAAGGCCATCATGGATCAGTGCCCGTCCGTGGAGCGGACGCCTCCGCTTCTGGGCATCTTCAATGACATCCCCTGGCACAAGTTCCGGGAGAGCGAAGCGCACGCCTGGGCCAAGGCGGGATTCCTGTGGATCGTGAACGACGCGGAACACTGCCAGTGGGAAGGCCACTACGGAAAGGAGCAGAACGCCGCCGAGCTGCGCTTGGGCCTGCTCCCGGTGCAGAGGTTGAACCGGGAAGCCGTGAGCGCGTACGGCGATGCGTACCAGCTCGGCGCGCGGGCGACCATGAAGCCGTACGGGACCACGTACCAGGACGCGGAGCGATACCTGCGCGCGGTCCGCTTCCCGGAACCCGGGAAGGCGACTCCCCACGACCGCGGCGGCTATCCCGTGCGCACGGGCGACCGCACCATGATGTTCACTCCGCAGGAACTGGTCCAGGCGGAAAGCGAGATCCAGGGTTGGGTCCAGTTCGAGACCGCCGAGTACATCATGGACACGGACCTGCGCGATCGGGTGCTCGATCTGATGGTGGGCCACGGTCCCAACCGCGCCTGCGGATTCGTCGGTCCCTTCGATGCGGTCCTGCGGGAGGGTGACCTGCCCGAGGTCAACCAGGCGATCAACGACCTCTTCCGAGCGGCGGCCCGGCGGGGAATCCACATGGGACGCGTGGTGGGGTCCGGCGCGATGGCCGATCCGCGCGACATCGAGGACGGGATCGTCGAGGCGATCGAAAACGGGGCGCGCCTCATCTCGGTCCACTGGCAGACCAGTGACCTGACCTTTCAGGGGGCCGTCTCGGTGGCCGAGCCGTTCTTCCGCGCCTGCGAGCGCTGCGGCTACTAGCGGCTCCATCGGCTGCCACGGGGCGGGCCGCGCCTGGTGAAATTCCCTAACTATTTTGGTCATCTATTGAACTCCCTCCCGAATTCCGCTACATTGGGGCGATGCGCAAGAGCGGGACCCTCGAGACGCCCCGGAGCGACCCGCGGCTCCGCCGCAAGCCGGAGGACAGGGGTTTCCTCGAGCACTTTCGGGAGCTGCGCCGCCGCCTGATCGCTTCGGTCGTGGCTGTCGCCGCGGCGGCCGGTGTCGCCTTCGGGTTCTACGATCGGATCATAGCGCTCCTGTACGCTCCGTTTCAGAGCGAACAATTCCAGACGGACGGGGAATTCCTGTTTATCCACACCATCTTCGAAGGGTTCCTGGTCAAGTTGAAGGTGTCGCTCCTGGCCGGGCTCATCCTCGCGTTTCCCTTCCTGCTGTACAACCTCCTCCGCTTCGTGTTTCCGGGGCTGAAGAGCCGGGAAAAGAGGATCGTCTCGGCGGCCCTGGTCGCGAGCTTCGTGCTCATCGGGGTGAGCTTCTACTACGGGTACTACCAGGTCATCCCAATCTCGATCGCCTTTCTGACGGGCTCCGGCTTCATTCCGGCCGGTACAGGGCTCCTGCTCAACTTCGGGCGGAACGTCTTCGTCATCTTTCAGCTGCTGTTCATCACCATCCTCCTGTTTCAGTTTCCGGTCGTCCTGGAAGTCCTGCTCGTCATGAACGTGGTGAGCCGCCGGGCGCTGCTCAAGGCCGGCCGTTACGTGGTGACCGGGATCTTCGTCGTTTCCGCGATCCTTACGCCCCCCGACTTCGTCTCCCAGCTCAGCGTGGCCGTTCCGCTGGTGGGGTTATATTTCCTGGCCATCCTGATCGCCCGGATCGGCGGATTCGGCAAAGGCGTGGAGGAGTAGGATGTTCGGGCTTGGGCTGTGGGAGATCCTGATCATCGCGGTCGTGGCGATACTGCTCATCCGGCCGCAGGACCTGCCCAAGGTGCTCCGGCGCCTGGGCCGCGCGTACGGAGCGCTGGCCCGCCTGAAGGAGTCGGCGCTCGACAGGGCCCGGGAGCTCGAGTCGGAGATCAACAGGGCCGAACGGGCGCCGGCAGCCCCAACGCCTGGAACGTCGGCAGCCGCAACCGCCGAAGACCGAGGGCTCGCGGAGGAAACCGAGGAGCTGTACAGGCGCCTGCAACAGGAGCGCGGGGAGCAGTCCGCAAGCCTGCGGATGAACGATGGGCGCGACAGGACAGGAGCCCGCAGGAAGCGGGCGGTCACAAGAACACCAGAGAATCAAGGGGGAACAGGGAAGCCATGATCGGAACAACGGAAATACTCATCATCGTGGGCGTGGTGGTCCTGCTCTTCGGGGCCACGGCCATCCCCAAGCTGGCCCGTTCGATCGGTAAAGCCCGGGCCGAGTTCGAGAAAGGGGTCAAAGAAGGCAAGGAGGGCAGCCAAGACAGCGACGCCAACGACAGCAAGGAGGTCGCGGCGAAGGGCCGCGGCGGCAGGCTTGCGGGCAGGAAGCAAGGCAACGGTCAAGCATGAACCGCCGTGATTTCCTCAAGACCGGAGCCACCCTGGCCGCGGCCGGAGGGGCCGCCCTGCTGCTGGGACGGCCCCGCAGGGTGTTCGCGCAGAGCGTGGGGGGCCGGGAGGCGGAGCTCGTGGCCGTGCTGGGTGGAGAGCCGCAGGCCATGTTCGACCGGGGCATCGCCGAGCTCGGGGGCATGGGGCGCTTCGTGAAGCGCGGCCAGACGGTCGTGATCAAACCCAACATGTCCTGGAGCTCCCCGCCGGAGTCGGGGGCCAACACCAACCCGCTTCTGCTGAAGAGGATCGTCGAACACTGCCTCAACGCGGGGGCCTCCAAGGTCTATTTCCTGGATCACAACCTCTCCCGCAACTCCTACCAGATCAGCGGGCTCCTGGAGGCGGGCGAACGCGCAGGGGCGGTCTTCGTGCCGGCCAACTCCTCCTCCTACTACCATCCGGTCCGGATCCCGGGGGCCAAGGTCCTGAACAGCACGGCCATCCACGAGCAGATCCTCGAGGCGGACGTGTTCATCAACGTGCCCGTCCTCAAGCATCACGGCTCCACGGCGGTTTCCTGCGCCCTGAAGAACCTGATGGGGATCGTATGGGACCGCGGCTACTTCCATCGGCACGGCCTGCAGCAGGCCATCGCCGACGTGGCCCTGTACCGAAAGCCGGATCTGAACGTGGTGGACGCCTACCGGGTCATGCGCACCGG
>JAFGFV010000151.1 GCA_016930895.1 Spirochaetales bacterium
GGCCCGGTCCAGCGCCTCGCGATCGAGGCTGCCCGTGATCCTCCGTCGGGCGGAAGCAGGCAGGCGGCCGAACCTCTTCTCGAGGAGGCGCAGCAGTACCTGGCGCTTGTCTTCGAGTTCCCCTTCGAGCTTGCCCTTTTCGATCAGCCTGTCCGCCACGGTCATGTACACCTCCCGCACCGCCGCGGAGCCCACGTGCTCGAACTCTGTCTCGAGGTCGCGAGCCTCCACATCGTTGCCTGCCTGAAGTATATACTCCAAGAGGGCACTGACGAAAGTCTTCTGGTCCTCCTCCATGGGCAGAGCCGCCAGGGCCCGCAGGATCTCGGCGAGGTGGGGCCGCAGGCCGCTGAGAGCATGCTTGAGGGCCCGAAGAGCGGCCTGGTACTGGAGGCTGCCCGTGAGCATGTCGTCCCCGCGTTGCCGAAGGTCGAGTATCAGGGAGGTGAAGCCGGGAACGAAAGGAGCCAGCTCTGCATCGGGGAGGAAGTACCCGGCGAAGCTCAAGGGGTGGCGCCAGCGCCGCCGCCCGTGGTAGACGATGAGCGGGACCAACGGAGGGAGGGTGCGGGCCCGGGGGTTGCGGCCGCGCTCGCGTTCCCAGATGCGCACCACGTACCGCAAGAGCTGCAGCCGCGTCCAGCGGTCGGGGGAGGACTTATGCTCGACCAGGACGTACACCAGGAGGGGGGAACCGCGCAGGCGGGTGCGCACCCGGAGGTCCGACTGGTGGGAGGCCAGCTCCGGGTCCACGAAGCTCTCCCCGGACACCTCCAGGGCGTCCAGGTCCAAGCGTCCTATCAGGCCGGGAGGCAAGGCATCCGCCAGGAGCTCCCGGGCCAGATCGGCCCGCCCGAAGGCGGCGCGAAAGAAGCGGTCGTGGGGCTGATGCAGCTGCCTCATACCTGGAAGTAACGGCGCTGGTGTGTTTGACGCTTGCAGGACCCGTGCTCGCTCCAGGGAAGCCAGCTGGGTCGCCCGTGAGCAGGACCGCAGCCTCACCGGGGCGAGGCCCTGTAGACCGCGCCGCCATCCCCCGCTCGCTGGAAGGGGAACGCCGCAGCCGTGCAGAGAGCGGGGGGAGTCTGCTCCCCAGGAGGCGGCATCGGCCACTCTCCGGACATCTCCCCGCAGGCAACACGGCTAGGAGCGTCACTCGACGACCGCTTCGATGGCGCGCCCGGTTTTCCTCTCCGGGTATCTGGGTGTATGGTGAAGGGGTCCGCAAGCGAGGATCGGTCATGGATAGAACGTGGTTCGACACGGGGGAATGCACGAGGCTGGAAATCCGGTGGTACCGGAGCATCTCCGACCACGGGGTCCGCGGCAGCTTGGTCGTCGCGGATGCGCGGTACATCCGGGGAGTCATGGAGCGGATCGAACGCATTCCCCCGGAAGGGGACGAGATGATCTCGTTCGGGCCGAACGCGGAGCATGTGGAGCTGAAGTTCACCTGCGCCGGGCGGCTGCGGAGCATCGACTTCTACGAAGGCCGGCTCAAGACCCCGTCCACCGGGTTCCACTCGACCGGAGGGCAGATCGAGACGGGCCTGTACGAGGACATCCAGGCCCTCCTGTCGCCCCGCCTCGGGCTACCGATTCCCGTGGTGGAGGGGTTGCGGATCGGCTTCCAGGGTTTCACGGTCACGTTCGCCGGCTGCCAGGTTCTCGACAAGGAGAACGCCACCGTGTCCTTGACCCGCCGGTTCTTCCGGATCGCGGACGCCAGGGGAGACGAGCGGACCGTCGAAATCGTCCACGGCCAGCTGCCTCCCCCTCCAACAATCCTCGAGGTGAACGGCAAGCGGCTCACCCTCCTGACGATGGAGACCCGGGACGGCCGGAGACTCTTCCCGGACTACTTCCAGGTCGTGCGCGCCTGAAGGGCTTTTTCGGACCTGGTCGAGTCTTCCGGCATCTCCCCATGCGGGGCGGCGGCGCTCCCGCGCGCGAGCCGGCGCGGACTGTCCCTTACTTGACCAATATTATAATATAACTGGCCGCGGCGCTCGAACAGCCGCGATACCTGACACGGTGCGGAGGAGGGCAGCCATGGTCGCAGTGGACGTCTTGGGGAGGCTCATCGCGGCTTCGGAGGACCTCACCGATCACGGGATGCTGAACCTGCAGAAGCTCCTCGAGGCTCTGGTCTTCGCGCTCGTGCGGGTCCAGGCGCGTTCATACCGGCGGCGCAGCGACCCGGCCGAGCGGATGACCGAGATCGATCGGCTGATCCGCGATCTACCGGTCAACGCGGTCTCTTCCGAGCTCCGGACTCTGCTCGAGAGTGCCATGAGGCGCTACGGCCCCGAGACCAGGGGAGACCTGACCTACCTCGAAGCGCCCGACGTGTTCGTCTGCCGGGGCTGCGGACACGCGGCCGTGGGCGAGGCGCCGCCGGCCTGTCCGGAGTGCGGCGAAGCCTCGGGGGTCTTCCGGCGCTTCCAGGGCATGTTCAACGGTGACAATGCCGCGCCCGAGGAACCGGCGGCCCTGATCGACCAGCTGGAGGCGAACGCCCGCCGGCTGGAGAGCCTGGTGGATGGCCTGGAGGAGGCCGACTGCGTTCGGCGGCCTCTGGCCGGGCGCTGGAGCATGCGGGATCAGGTGACGCATTTCCTCGATGCCCAGGCCGTGCTGATCGGCCGCGTGTCCCTGATCCTGGCGCAGGAGGAGCGGGCGCTGAAGACGGCGGTCCCCTACGAGAGCGCCACCGACAGCGGCGGCCGTCCGGCCCTGACCCGGGAGATCCTGGCGCAGTACCTGAGCGACCGCAGCTCGCTGACGCAGCGGCTCCGCGGGCTGGGCCCTCGGGATCTCTGGAAGTGCGGGCGCCACGAAGACTTCGGCCTGGTGAGCATCATGCACCAGGTGAAGTACTTCGCGCAGCACGAGCAGGCCCACCTGGGAACCGTATCTGAGCTGAGCAGGGTCCTGCGCGGCTGATCCGGCCCGGCCGCGGCGTACAGAGCCGTCGACGCTGAAACCTGAATGCTCCCAGTGCAGCATGTCGCGGGCCAGCCGCTCACGGTCCGGCGGCTGTTGTCGACCGGGCCGAAGCAGAGGCCAGCGAACGTTTCCGTGTATCCGAACACTTCGACCCGGCGCGAAGCAGGCCCAGGAGCTTCGGCGCCCTCCGCGAGGCAACCCATTAGATGCTCAGGGGGGGGCCCTCATGGACCCTTCTCCGCCGTGGCCGTACCCCATCGCGACGTTCCCACGTCTGTCCCTGGCCGCGGAGTTCCCGTCGATTCGCTTCCCGCGGCTAGTGGATGACCGCGCCGGCCCAGAGCGCCTCGAAGAACGATCGCCAGGGCACGACC
>JAFGFV010000152.1 GCA_016930895.1 Spirochaetales bacterium
CCTCAAGCAGGTCTGCGAGGAGGACATCCTCCACGCCTACATCCCCATGGTGCTCCTGGCCGAGCGGCTGGGCCTCGAGATGCCAGTGACCCCCTCCATGGTAGAGATCTCCACCGCCATGCTGGGGGAGAGCCGCTGGGAGCGGGGGATCAGCCCGCAGCAGCCCGGCCTGGCTGGAATGGACAGGGAACAGCTGCTCACCTACGCTGCTGAGGGGGGCGAATAGGAGTATTCGGGGCCGCGGTTGCTCTGCTTCTCTCAGAAGCAACCCAGCTGACAGGGTGTAACCTTGAGCTCCAGGGTTCCCTCACCTCGTCCAGGAGAAGGATCTTCGGTTTTTCCGCCAGCCCCCGCACGATCTCCACCATCTGCTGTTGAGCGAGGCCGGGGAACTGACCGGCCTGGCCGGGGGGGACTGCCAGCCCGCTGGCCTTGAGAACCCCTGCGGCCTCGTGACGCATCGCTTTCCAATCGATCAGGCCGAATTGGTTTCGGAAACCCTCGTTGACGACGATGTTCTCCCCCACGCGCATGTTCAGGAACAGGTTCATGCTGCCGGCCGAAGGGGGATGGACGCCTCCGGCGATCTTCGGCAAGGTGCTCTTGCCGGCGCCGTTGGCGCCGACCAGTCCGACGACTTCGCCGGCTTCAAGCTCGAAGCTTAGGTCGTGCAGAGCCTGGAAGTCGCCGAAGCGCTTGGCGATGCCGGAGAAAGACAGGACTGCGTGTGGAGCCCCGGCGTTCGAGCCGGAGGGCAGACAGAGAATCCTGCTCGTAGAACTCGCTGATCCGGTCTTCCGGTATCTGCGAGGCCAGCCAGGAGGAATCCGGCAGGGAGGGATCGACCTTGGCAGCCAGGGCTGTACCTTCCCAGTTGGTCGGGGGTCTCGAACCGTCCTTGACCACGGACTCGCCGTTAAGCAGCTTCACGGCCACATCGGCGGTGTCCAATGACAGCTCCTGGCCGGAGTTGACGACCATGTAGTTGGTGTAGCCGATTGCGACGGTCTTCTTCAGGAATCCGTACCAGTGGTCCGCCGAGGAGGGTGGAAGGGACCGTTTGACGTCGATGAAGGCGTCCAGGGCGCCGAAGTTCATCAACCCCCCGTCCACGATCAGGCCGTCCACGTTCGAATACCCGGAGCCCGGTAGCCCATGATTACGATCACGTTGCCCTTGCCGCCCATCTCAGTGGCCACCCAATCGGCGAAGGCGTAGCCGGTCTTGATGTGATCCCGGTCCACGTAGGGGATCTGGTCGGCGAAACCGATATATCCGACACTCATGATTCCGGCGATCGCGGCCACGATGAAAATGAGCACGGAGCTCGACATCTCCCCAATGAGGCTTCCCTTGATCGTGTTCACCAGCACCGCCGGGGGCACGCCCATGGGGGTTACCCGCATCACCAGGCGCATCACCCCGCCAAGGATGGCCGCTCCGAAGGCCAGGCTGGGGAGGATGCCGTACAGCCGAGCCCCTTCCCCGAGTCGTTTCAGGTAGAGCATGACGATGCCGGTCGACATCTGCAGGATCGCCGAAACGGGCAGGTCCACGCAGCCGGCGGTGATGCAGACAATCAACAGGATCAGTCAGTCAACACGATTGGCATGCGTCAACAGATCTACCGATCAAGGCATTTGCGCTGGAGGTTGCCTGCGGATTGGGTGTAGGATGGGAACAAACGGACAAACATCGCGGAGCGATCCATGGAAATGGCAGAATCGAACTACCTCAGCGGCTGGGCGCCGCTTGAAACCTGCGAAGGTTAGAGAGCCAGACAATCTATGCCTGAGAACCGCAGCTTCGGAAAGATCGTCGATGTCGACCTGACGGACCGGCGGATCGACGTCCGGGAGTTCACCGAAGCGATGGCTCTGGAGACTCTCGGCGGATTCGGGTACAACGTGCATTTCCTCTACGAGAACCTGAAAGAGGGCGCCGATCCGCTTGGACCGGAGAACATCATGATCATGAGCCTGGGGCTGTTGACCGGAACTGCAGCCCCATCCTCCTCCCGGGTGCACTTCAATGCCCTGTCGCCCCTCTCCGGCCTGATCGCCAGCTCCAGCGTGGGGGGATTCCTCGGTTCGAAGCTTCGGGCGCTTGGAATCGCCGTCCTGATCATCCGCGGCGCTTCGGCAAAACCGGTGTATCTGGCTGTCGATGAGAGGGGTGTGCGCTTCCAGGACGCCGGGGACCTATGGGGCAGGGACACCCGTCAGACCGACGCTGCGGTAAAGACCCTGGTGGGGGACGACAGGGCGGAGGTCCTCACCATCGGCACTGCGGGTGAGAATCTCGTTCGCTACGCCTGCATCATGGCGGGGAGCGATCACTCCGCCGGGCACACGGGGATGGGCGCGGTGATGGGCTCCAAACGGCTCAAAGCAATCGGCGTGAGCAGCGCCGCGAGAACGGAAAGGGCGCCCCCGGAAGCGATGCCGGCGGTGCGGGAATACCTCAAGAGCATCCGGGCCAGCGTCTCCCGCTACCGGGACTACTCTCAGCTTGGCAGCTCCGGAGACCTGCTCGAGCTGAATGAGATGGGGCTGCTGGGCACCCGCAACTACCGCTCGATGCGGTTGGAGGGAGCCGAGCGCATCGACGGCAGGAATCTCAAGTCCTACGTCGTGCGCACCATCACCTGCCCGCGCTGCATTGTGCACTGCAAGGCAGAAGTGGAGCTGAAGGAGGGCAAGCACAGGGGTTTTCGGGGCGGGCGCCCCGAGTACGAGACGGTGATCGACCTGGGCGCCTTGTGCGGGCTCACCGATCCCGAGGCGCTGATGTACCTGTCCAACCTCTGCAACATCCTCGGGGTGGACACCATCTCGACGGGTTCGGTGATCGCCTTTGCCATGGACCTGTACGACAGGAAGATCCTCTCCAGGGAACAGCTGGATGGAATCGATCTGACATGGGGGAATGCCGAGGCCATGGAGCAGATCATGAACCGGATCGC
>JAFGFV010000153.1 GCA_016930895.1 Spirochaetales bacterium
AGAGCTTGCGCAGGAACTTCGATATCCCGCCTCCCTCCTTGAAATCCATGTTTTCCAGCCGCCTCACGATGTGATCGATGCAGATCGAGGCCTTGGACTTCGGGTCCAGGGCCATGAAGGGCTTCTGCTTGATCACTGCGGTCTGCACGAGCGCGTCCTCGTAGACGAACCCCAGGTAGTCGAGCTTGAGATTCAGGAACTGCCCGGCGATGTTGATGACCCGTTCGGCAACCTTCCGGGCCTCGGTGACCGTCTTGACCCGGTTGACCACCAGCTTGAGCCCCAGGTCGAGATTGTCGATCTCCGTGGCGATGATCTTCACGATCCCGTAGGCGTCGGTGATGGCGGTCGGCTCGGGCGTGGTCACGATAATGACGTCGTCGGCGGCGGCCACGAAGGTCAGGACGTTGTTGGAGACCCCGGCCGCGGTGTCGATGATGATCACGTCGGCCTGGGAGAGCTCATACAGCTCGTGGATGAATCCGCGCCGCTCCTCCTCGGAGAGGTTGGCGATCTTCGAGAACCCCGAGGCGCCGGCCACGATCTGGATCCCGTAGTCCGTGTCCAGCAGGATGTCCTGCATGGTCTTCTGCTGCCGGATCAGGTGGTACAGGTTGTACCGCGGGATGACCCCCAGCACCACGTTCACGTTGGCCAACCCCAGGTCCGCGTCGAGGACGATGACCCGCTTGCCGAGACGAGCGTACGCCAGCGCCAGATTGATCGAGATGTTGGTCTTGCCGACCCCGCCCTTGCCGCTGGACACGGCGATGATGCGGGAGTTCTTGGCCGCAGCAGTGGCCGTTTCGGACACTCGGCTACGCATGATTTCCCGTAGTTTCTCTGCCTGATCTGCCACTGTCAACTCCAGTCTGTCTCACTGATCTTCTCTCTCGCCCCGAAGAGCTTCTCGAGGCGCTCGCGGTTGGGCTGAAGGCCCTCGAGGTTCATCAGCAGCCTGACAACCGAGGCCTTCTCGATGTCCTGGGGGACCGACTGCCCGTCGGCGATGAACGAAATCGGCTTGTTCAAAGCGGAGAGCACGCTGAGCATGTTGCCGATCCTGAGGGTCTCGTCGAGCTTGGTGAGGATCACGGCGTTGTAACGAAAGGGCTCGAACTGCTTGAGGATCTCCTCGACATCCGACGCCTTGGTCGTGGCGCTCACGGCGAGATGGATCTCGCTGTGCGAGCCGGCGGCGGTGAGCACGTCCTTCATCTCCGCGAGCTTGGACAGGTCGCGGGGGCTGCGGCCGATGGTGTCCACCAGGATCAGGTTGGTGCCCTCGGACATGGCCAAGAACTTCTTGAACTCCGCCGCGCTCTCGACGCAGGTGACCGGGATCCTCATGATCTCGGCGTAGGTCTCGATCTGCCGGAGCGCGGCGATTCGGTAGTTGTCGATGGTCACGATCTTGACCTGGGGGGATGGAAAGCGCGAAGTCCCCACGCCGTATATCGCGGCCAGCTTCGCGATCGTGGTGGTCTTGCCCACCCCCGTCGGCCCGACGATGATGAACACCTTGGCGGCGCCGTCGCCTACCTCCGGTGCCTGGTAGATCCGGATCCGCCGGCCGATCCACTCCAGCACCGAAGACTGCAGGACCCCAAAGTTCTCCAGGTCTTCGAGAGAAAACTCCCGGCGGATCCGCTGCACGATCTCCGAAACGTACGCGGAGGAGAACTCGTTGGCCAGGAGCAGGCTCTCGATGCGGGCCAGCCCCGCCGGCTTGTCCCCTTCGGCCGGGCGCGGTGCATCTTTCGGGCCGGCCTGGAAGTTCTCCTTGAGATTCTGGATTTCCTTGAGGATCAGCTGCAGAGACTGCTCGCGCTTGGCCTCGGCCAGGATCTTCTTGCGGTTCTCCTCGAGGCTGGAGCCCTGCTCGCCCCGCCAGGCGGGACCCGACCGCGGCCCGGCAGGCACGTAGCCGGTGATCTCCACCCCTTCCCGGGCGAACACCCCGAACAGGCCGCCCCGGCGCACCGCCCGGTGCGTGAGGATCCGGGCCCCCTGCCCGTAGTCCCGGCGCATCCGCTCCAGGGCTTCCCTGGGGGAAGGGGCTTCGATGGTGAAGTACTGCAGGTCCTTTTCGATCATGCTTCAGTCCTTATCTCACCCAGGGATTCGACGCTGACGTCCGGAACGATCTCGGGCACCGACAGCACCACCAGGTGCGGTACCTCCCGGATCGTGCTGCCCTTGACCGGAGCCCTGGCCGCCTCGGAGACCAGGAGCACCGGCGTGTGCCCCTGCTCCTGGACTGCCCTCACCGAGTCGCGCAGGGCGGCCAGCCAGCGCGCTCGGGCCTGCGGCTCGAGGGCCGCGGTGGGCCCGGTGGCCGTGTCCACTCGGGCCGCGATGAGCTTCTGTTCCAGCTCCGGCCCCAGGGTGAGCACCCGCAGGGTCTTGTGCTCGTCCGCGTACTGCAGACAAATCTGCCGGCCCAGAGCCTGGCGGACCTTCTCGATCAGGAAGGCCGTGTCCTTGCTGACCGACCCGTAGTCCCCCAGGGTCTCGAGGATCACAACGATGTTGCGGATCGACACCTGTTCCCGGAGCAGCCCCTGGAGCACCTTCTGGATCTCGCCGACGGAGAAACCCTTGGTGACCTCCTCGACCACCGTCGGGTAGTCGCCCTTGAGGGCGTCGAGGATGGCCTGGACCTCCTGGCGGCCGAGGATCTCCCCGGCATGGGCCTTGATGATCTCGGTGAGGTGGGTAGCGATGATGGAAGGCGGGTCGACCACGGTGTAGCCGAGTCGCTCGGCCCGCTCCCGCTGGGCTTCCCCCACCCAGAGCGCCGGGAGGCCGAAGGCGGGATCCCGGGTGGCTTCTCCCTCGATCTCCTCCTTGATGCCGCCCGGATTGATGGCCAGGTAATGCCCCATCTTGATGGAGCCCCGCCCGACTTCGACACCCCTGATCTTGAAGCAGTACTCCGCCGGCTCGAGGCGCATGTTGTCGATGATCCGGATGCGGGGGACCACCAGGCCGAGGTCCAGCGCCGCCTCCCGGCGGATGCGGGTGATGCGGTCCAGGAGCTCGGCCCCCTTGTCCTTGTCGACCAGGGGTATGAGCCCGTACCCGATCTCCAGGGACAGCGGGTCCAGCGGCACGACGGGGGAGATCTCCGCGGGCGCCACCTTGCCCTTGACCTCGGCCTCCCGGAACCTCTCCGCTTCTGCCTCCGCGCGCTTGCGGCGCCGGAGGGTCAGGCCCAGGAAGGTCAGGGCCCCGGCCAGCGGGAACAGCACGTACCAGGGAAAGCCCGGCAGGACGCCCAACACCGCCAGGAAACCCGCCGCGATCAGGTAGGGACGGGACTGGTTGCCGAACTGCTTGGTCACGTCCAGCCCGAAGGAGGCATCCGACACGGCCCGGGTCACGATGATGCCCGTTGCCGTCGAGATCAGCAGGGCCGGCAGCTGGGTCACCAATCCGTCCCCGATGGTCAGGGACACGTAGGTGTCCAGAGCCACGTTGAACGGCTCCCCGTGGATGGTCATTCCCACCACCATCCCGCCCACGATGTTGATGATCGTGATCAGGATGCCCACCTTCACGTTGCCGGACACGAACTTGGAGGCACCGTCCATGGCGCCGTAG
>JAFGFV010000154.1 GCA_016930895.1 Spirochaetales bacterium
CGGACGCCGTGGACACCCTGCGGAACTTCGACGCCATCTACCTGGGGGCCATCGGCCACCCCGATGTCAAACCCGGGGTCCTGGAGACCGGGATCCTGCTGCGTCTGCGTTTCGAGCTCGACCAGTACATCAACCTCCGACCGGTCAAGCTGTACCCCAACGTGGAGACTCCGCTCGCCGACAAGGGCCCGGAGCAGATCGATTTTGTCGTGGTGCGGGAGAACACGGAGGACCTGTACGTGGGGGTCGGGGGGTTCTTCAAGAAGGGCACCCCGGACGAGGTGGCCATGCAGGAGATGATCGCCACCCGCAAGGGGGTGGAACGCTGCCTGCGCTACGCCTTCGAGCTGACCCGCCGCCGGGGCCGGGAGAAAAAGCTCACCCTCTGCGCCAAGACCAATGTGCTGACCTATGCCCACGACCTCTGGTGGCGGGCGTTCAACGAGATCGCCCCCGACTACCCGGACGTCAAGACCGACTACGCCCACGTCGACGCGACCACCATGTGGATGGTCAAGAACCCGGAGTGGTTCGATGTGATCGTGACCCCCAACATGTTCGGCGACATCATCACCGACCTCGGGGCCATGATCCAGGGAGGCATGGGCGTGGCCGCCGGCGGAAACATCAACCCCGAGGGGGTCTCCATGTTCGAGCCGATCGGCGGTTCGGCCCCCAAGTACACCGGCAAGGGGATCATCAACCCGGTGGCGGCCATCCTGGCGGCGCACATGATGCTCCAGGTGCTGGGCCAGGAGCAGGCCGCCGACGCGGTGGAGCGCTCGGTCGTCGCGACCATCGGAAAGATGAAGAGCATGGGCGCGGGTCAAATGGGCTTCTCCACCTCGGAAATCGGCGACATGGTCGCCGAAGGCCTGAGCGGGTGAGGGCTTCGGCCCGACGGCACTGCGTCGGGGTGATCGGCGCCCGCAGCTGCTCCGGCGAGATCGCGGCCCTGGCCTTCGAGGTGGGCCGGCGCATCGCCGAAGCCGGGTGGGTCCTGGTGTGCGGCGGCATGGGCGGGGTGATGGAAGAAGCCTGCCGGGGGGCGCACGCCGGTGGGGGACTCACCCTCGGGATCCTGCCGGGGAGCCGCCGCGAGCAGGGCAACCCCTTCCTCAGCATCGCGATCCCCTCGGGTCTCGGGGAGGCCCGCAACGCCCTGGTGGTCAAGGCGAGCGAAGCGCTGATCGCGGTCTCCGGAGGATACGGGACGCTCTCCGAGATCGCGCTGGCCAACGCCGCCGGCATCCCGGTGGTGGGCCTGCGCTCCTGGGTTATCGACCCCGCCAGGAACGAGGGGCGAGGCCTGTTCGTCAGCGAGGCCCTGGACCCCGAGCAGGCCGTGGAGGCGGTCCGGCGCCTGCTTGGGGCCTGAGGCGGCCGGGAACACCGGCCGCTTTCGCCCGGGTTGTGTTGTTTCATTGTGACACAGTATTCTTCTCGATTTGACCCAGTGGTGCAAAATGATCCTACGCCCGCCTGCCGGGCATAGGGTATTCGGGAAAGCCCTTACACAAGTCTCCTCATAGGAACGAATTAGAGAAATGACGAGCTTTGGCACGCTTCCTGCATCATTAATTGGTGAAAGTAGTCAGTGCAAGGAGGCACACGATGAGAGGACTGGTTCGATACACCCGACCGAATGACCTGTTTGACTGGAGCAGCATGCTGGACAACTTCTTCGAGGGAGAGCCCGTGTGGAATACCCGCTGCCCGGCCGTGGACGTCCGCGAGGACGAGGACGGCTATCGCATGGAGGCGGAGATTCCGGGGCTGACCGACAAGGACATCGACCTCAAGATCGAGGACAACATCCTGACCCTATCCTCGCGCAAGGATGAGGCCGGCGAGGAGAAAAAGGACGGCTACCTGATCCGCGAACGAAGGAGCGCTGAGTTCTGCCGCACCTTCGTGCTGCCCAAGGACGTGAACCGCGACCAGATCAAGGCCGAGTTCGAGAACGGACTGCTCGTGGTCACGCTTCCGAAGGCTCCGGAGGCCAAGCCGCGCAAGATCGACGTCAAGGTCAACGGCTGATCGCCGACAGGCTGATCCAAGTAAAAAGGCTCCCCCTGATGGGAGCCTTTTTTTTGTGCCGCCGCCTTTGCGCCCCGCGGCCGCCGCTACAGCACCCTCAAGAGCCACCCTTTGAGGTACTCCCCTTCCGGATGGTTGAGCAGCACCGGGTGGTCCGCAGCCGCGTGCAGGCGCTGCAGCACCTGCGCCCGCCGCCCTGCCTGAGCGACCGCATTCTGCAGCACGCCGGCCATGAGCTCCGCGCTCACGGCGCTCGAACAGCTGAAGCTCATCAGGAGCCCCCCGGGAGCCACGCGCTCGACCGCCAGGAGGTTGAGCGCTCCGTAGCCCCGAGCCGCTCCCTCCAGCTCGCTGCGCCGGCGGGCGAACGGCGGCGGGTCCACGATCACCATCCCGTAGGACCCGGGCTCCTCGAGAAACTCGAAGGCGTCGCCGCGGAGCCACTCCAGGCTCCCCTGCCCGGCCTCCGGGTTCAGCCGTGCGTTCTCCCGGGCCAGCTCGACCGCGGTCGCGGAGCTCTCCACGGAGATCACCTCTTCGGCCCCCCCGGCGGCGGCCTGCAGGGCGAAAGCCCCGGTGTAGGCAAAGAGGTTCAGCACCCGCAGCTCTCGGCAGAGACTCCGGGCCAACAGGCGGTTATCCCGCTGGTCCAGGTAAAAACCGGTCTTCTGTCCCTCGGCCAGATCCACCCGGAAGCGCAGCCCTCCCTCCTCGATCAGCTCGCGCCCCTCGCCGGAGCCGGCAAGGTAGCCCGTGGTCCGGGTCAACCCTTCCTTGCGGGCCGCGGTTTCATCGCGCCGGAGGTACACGGCGTTATCCGGCAGGAGCCGCTGCAGGGCCTCCATCACCGCCTCCAGCTGCATCTCCATGCCCTTGACCAGGGGCCGCACGACGGTGGTCCGGTTGTACACGTCCACGGTGAGCCCGGGCAGCGCGTCCCCCTCGGAATTGACCAGCCGGTAGGCGTTGGCCCGGATGCCGAGGCGCTCCCTGAGCTCCAGAGCGGCGCGGAGCCTGTCCTCCAGCCATGAGTCTGCGGGGCGGCTCTCCCCCCGCGACACGAAACGGAAGGCGATCAGGCTCCCGGGGGAATGGAAGCCCCACCCCAGCACCTCCGCTCCCTGAGCGCTCACCAGGGGCACGAGCTCTCCGGCGCGTGCCTGCTCCGAGGCGCTCTCCACGGCCTGGCTGTACACCCAGGGGTGGTCCAGACGCCGAATCAGGGCCTCGCGCCCGCTTCTCAGACGTACCACCTGCCCGCTCCTCCCGCCCGGCTCGCCGCAGCCGCTCCCAGCCTCAGGGGTTGCCGCCTTGCGGCGCCCCCTCCGGCAGCAGCACCACCCGGACGTAGTTCTCCGGGTCCAGGACCCGGCCGGCCAGCCGGCCCAGGCTGGCAGTACTCAGGGTGGCCAGGCGCTGGTCGAAATCCAGCAGCACCAGGGGATCCAGGCCGTGCCAGTGCACCAGGTCCAGGCTGCCGAGCCAGTACCGGTTCTCCCGAAGATCCCGCTCGTGGTCCCGGCGGAGGATCTCCCTGACCTTGGCGGTGACCTCCTCGGAGGGACCCTCGGCGGCCAGACGGGCCGCCTCCTCGAGCACCAGGCGGGTGAGCCTCTCGACCTGGTCCGGAGCGCAGCCGAAGCTCACGTACAGCACGTACTCCTGCTTCGGGTCCCGGGCGAACTCCACATCCACCCCCACGTCGTAGGACCCTCCGGCCTCCTCGCGGACGATCTCCCGCAGCCGGATGTCCAGCGCCTCCTTGAGGCCCTCCATCTGCAGGCGGCTCTCCAGCGACCACGGGGCCTGCCCGCTGAAGGCCAGCAGAACCCTGCTCTGGGGCTCCAGGCCCTTGCGGACCTCCCGCTCGACCACGCCCCGGGGAGGACCCGGGCGCACGTCCCGCCAGGACTCCGCCCGCCCGCTCGAGGGCAGGGAACCCAGGTACCGGCGTGCCAGGGGCTCGAGGGATTCGGGCTCGAAGCTGCCCACGAAGACGAAGGTGAAGCCCCCGGCGTCCCGGAAGCGCTCCCGGTAGATCTCGAGCGAGGTGTCGAGGTCCATCTCCTCCAGGACCTCCCGGCTCCAGGGCCGGCCCCGCAGATCTCCCTGGGTCAGCACCTCCTGCACCGCGTCCCAGAAGGCGCCCTCCGGAGAGCTCTGGCGATTCTTGACCATGGCCTCCAGGCGGCTCTTGTACGCCGCGAAGGCCTGGGGGTCCCGACGAGGCTCGGTAAAGTACAGGTAGATCAGCTGGAACAGGGTCTCCAGGTCCTCCGGCCGCGCCGAGCCCTGCATGCCCTCCCTCAGCTCCCCGATCCAGGGACTTACTTCCACCGCCCGCCCGGCCAGGAGCCTGCGCAGCTGGGTATCGTCGAACCGCCCCACGCCGCTGCGCCCCACGATCGCGGCCGCCGTGGCCGCCGCCACGTACTCGTCCTCCGGCACCAGAGAGGTGCCGCCCGGGCTGAAGGCATCGAACAGGACTTCGTCGTTCTTGAAGTCCGTAGGCTTGAGCAGCACGGTGATCCCGTTGGCCAGACGCCAGCGGGTGAGGCCGAGCCGGGGGATCTCGTTCCGCTCCACGATCGGCGCCTCCTGGAGCTCCGCCTCCAGGAGGGGTTCCTCCAGGACCTGGTCCTCGTACGCCGCCAGCTCCAGGCCGCCCAGTCCCTCGAACAGGGCGAGC
>JAFGFV010000155.1 GCA_016930895.1 Spirochaetales bacterium
ACTAGGTCGAGCATCCGGCAAGCAGCAGCAGGTCTGGAGGTACCATCGTATGAAGAAAGTGATAGCCAGCATGGCGCTCCTCCTCTTCCTGGGAGCTTCGGGCACCCCTTGGGCCCAGGAAGAGCAGGTCGAGGGTGAGCGTGCTGCGCTGGCCGCGGTTGACTCCCTGGGGCTCATCTTCAACACCACCGACATCCTCTTCGAGATGGAAAGCTTCCGCGGTGGGATCGGGGCGGAGCTGGGCCTGCAGCGTTTTGCGATCCGCGGCTGGCTGGATCTCGAGTTCCAAACCCAGTTCAACCCCTTCTCCTTCACCCTCGGGGGGGCCTTCAAGAAGCGAATCCTGCCGGGGCGGGTGTCGCCCTACGGCGGCGGGTACCTGGAGATCGGCTTTGCCCACCTGCGAACCGGGTCCGATCCGAGCTACTGGTATCGCACCAACGCACTGGTGATGACCCTCGGCGGCATGCTGGGGGTTGAGGTGTTCGTCTTCGATTTTCTGTCCCTGTTCGCGGAGTACGCTCTGCCCTTCGAGATCAAGTACACCCACACCGCGGAAAGCATAGCCGGTTCGGAGACCGTGACGAATGACTGGGATTACGGGATGGACATCGGTCTGGGCAACAGCGCCCGAATCGGCATCGTGGTCTACCTGATTCAGAAAAATCCGCCGCCGCCGTGGAAAAGGCCGGGCGATGACAAGACCTGATCTATCGGAGGACGAGGATGCTTGACCAGGACAGTGTGGTGGCCCGGAGTGCGCAGCAGGTCTGCGTGGACCTGGAGGACGAGAAGGTGATCTTGAACACCCAGTCGGGTATCTATTACGGCCTGGATCAGGTGGGAGCCCGCGTGTGGGACCTGGTGGCTCATCCGATTGCGGTCGGCGAGCTCGCGAGCCGCGTGCTGGAGGAGTACGAGGTCGATCCAGAATCCCTAAGGGCCGACCTAGTTCAGCTCCTGAAGGATCTGCTCGCCAAGGGCCTGGTGGAGATACGGTCATAACGCGATTGCGCAGGTACCTGGCCCTCTCGCGGGAGGAGCGGTCCCTGCTGCCGAGAGTCTTCTTGCTCGTGGTGGGGCTCCGGATAGGGCTGAGCCTGCTTCCCTTCGGGGTTTTCAAGCGCTGGGCCGCCCGGTGCGGCGAGGCCTCTCCGCGAACTACAGGCCGCGCAGGAGTTCCGGCGAGCACCCTCGTCCGGGCCGTCCAGGCCTCGGGCCGCCTGGTGCCCGGTGCGTCCTGTCTGGTTCAGGCCCTGGCCGTGCGGGCAATGCTTGAGCGCCACGGTTACCACGCGGAGCTTCACTTGGGGGTGGCCAAAGGCGATTCCGGCCGGCTTACGGCCCACGCCTGGGTCGTGCACGAAGGCAGGATCGTGATCGGGGGGCCGGAGAGTGCGGGGGTGTACACGCCCTTTCCGCTCGACGGCACGGGCCGGAGGCTGTAGTGGAAACAGGCTGTGAAAAGATGTTGACGATTTGGGCTTGCAGTCTGCGCAGATCGGAGCTATAATATTAACTTGTAGGGGGATTTGGGCATGCAAAAAAAGAAGTATGTGCGACCGACCCTCAAGACCTGGGGCACCGTCCAGGAGCTGACGCAGTTGGGCATCGTGGAGTACAACGACCAGTGGGGCAACGGAAGGCCTTGTTGCAGGGGCTCTCAGCCTCGTCAGTACCGCCCGGGTTGACCGTCCGCAGCTAGCCTCCCGGAGGCTGGGGAACTACTTTTTCTTCGTGGATTGCCTCGCAGGCGTGGCAAGTGTGCATGCGAGGTTTGTTCTGTCTGTCCCTGCTCCGGAATGTAGCGAACCTCATCCGCCTCAAACGATCCTTCTCTGTCCGGCACTTGGTATTCCTGGTAATCGTAGTGTCTGAGAACTCCCTGACTCCGAACGGGCGGTTTATGTACCGGCTGTTCGGGGTGACCCTGTCCACCGATTTCCCCTTCGTGACTCCCCTGGAAGCAGGGACGGGGCCCGCCGAGCTGAGCTTCTTGAGCCCCTCTGCGGGTATCCCGGGAGAGCTTGCCGAGTCGACCCCGGTGTTCCGCGGACTCTACGACACCGAGTTCGGCAGGCAGGTGTTCGAGCTTCACCAGTCCGATACGGGCTTCCTGATGCGTTTCGCCGACACAGGGGAGTTCCTGGTGTCGGAGCGCGAGGTCCGCTGCCGGCCTGTCGAAGGCGCACCTGGGTACGCCGTCGAGGCCTTTTTCCTGGGCATGGTCATGTCGCTGTGGCTGGAGTCCAGGGGCGTCCCGTGCCTGCACGCCTCCGCCGTCGCTATCGAGGGCCGGGTTGTCGCGTTCGTCGGGCACAACGGCGCGGGCAAGAGCGCCTTGGCGGGTGCCATGGTCGGCGCCGGAATGCCTTTGGTTTCCGACGACATCGTGGCTCTGACGCCCGCGTCCGGGGCCATGCTGGCGCCCTGCTCCTACCCCCGCCTGCGGTTGTGGCCGGAGGAGGCAGCGGAGTTGGTCCCCAAGGACGTGGAGCTCGTCCCCGCCAAGGGCGGGAACCCCAAGCTAACCCCCCGCGTCGGAGGAGCCACCGGTTGGGGTACCTACGCCGCAGAAGCCCTGCCTCTGGGGGCCATTTGCCTGCTTGAGCGCCGGGAGGGCGAGCACGAAAAGGCTTTCGTCCGCTTCGAGCCCGTCGGGGCCGCCGCGGGGCTGATCGAGCTGGTGCGGCATTCCTTCGCCGCCGAGGCCCTCACTGCTCTGGGCTGGGAAGCGCGGCGGTTACTCACCCTGGCGGAGGTAGTCCGGCGGGTCCCCTTGTGGAAGATCGTCTACTCCTCCGGACGCCGCCATCTCGACGTCGTCCGCCGACGTATCGTACATCACCTTCGGAGCCACGGTGAGCGACCCGTCCGACAGGGTTGACCTGCGGACCGTCCTGCGTCTCGACCGGCCCCTCAGGCTGGTCTGGGAGGCGAGCCGGCGCTGGACCCTGTACAGCGGGGCTCTGGTCCTGCTGCAGGGTGTCCTTCCTCTCGCCTCCCTGTACCTCATCAAGCTCATCTTCGACACGGTCGCCCAGGCCTTGCTCGGCACTGCGGTCGGCACCCAGGTGCGCCAGGTCCTGCTCCTGGTCTTGTCCGCGGGGGGCTTGGCCCTTCTGACCGCCTGGCTGCAGACCGTTGGCTCGGTTCTCGCGGAGCTGCACGCCCAGGTCGTGACCGATCACGTCCAGGACCTGATCCACGCCAAGTCCATCGAGGTCGATCTCCAGTACTACGAGAACAGCGACTACTTCGACACCCTGCACCGGGCGCAGCAGGAAGCGGCGTATCGACCCACTGCGATCCTGAACGACCTGCTGGCGGTCTTGCGCAGCGGCATCTCGGTCCTCGCCATCGCGCTCCTGGTGGGGATCGCGCTCGAGTGGACGTACATGCTCGTCTTGATCGCCGCCATGCTGCCCGGGTTGCTGGTGCGCCTTCGGTACGCCAACTGGATGTACCACTGGCGCCGCCGCAAGACCGCGACCGAGAGACGGGTGGACTACTACTCGATGCTGCTCACCGGAGCCTGGCATGCCAAGGAGATCCGGCTGTTCGGCATCGGCGCGCTCTTTGCCGGTCGTTCCAGGGATCTGCGGCGGCAGCTGCGCGAGGAGCGCGGTGCGATCCTGCGCAAGCGTTCAGCCATGCAGCTTCTGACCCACTCGTTGCAGGTCCTGGTGGTGTTTGGAGCGCTCGGCCTGGTCGTGTACCGGACGGTGCAGGGGCAGATGAGCGTCGGGGATCTGGCGATGTTCTACCAGGCCTTCCAGCGCATCCAGAGCTACTCGCAGGAGATCCTGTCCGGCATCGCCAGTCTGTACGAGAACAACCTGTTCGTCGTGAATCTCTACGAGTTTCTCGCCCTGGAGCCCCACATTGGCGCCAAGCCGGGCGCTCAGACTCCGCCGGCACCGTTTCGGGAGGGCTTCCGTTTCGAGCGGGTGGGTTTCGGCTATCCGGGCACCGAACGGGATGTGCTGAGCGACATCGACTTGACGATCCCCCCCGGGAAGATCGTGGCCATCGTCGGAGAGAATGGAGCGGGCAAGACCACCCTCATCAAGCTCCTGTGCCGTCTGTACGATCCGACCCGGGGCCGCATTACCTTGGACGGCACGGACCTGCGCGAGCTCGATCTGGAGGAGCTGCGCCGGAACATCAGCGTGCTCTTCCAGGACTTTGGCCCCTACCAGCTTACGGCCGGGGAGAACATCTGGCTGGGGGATGTGCGGTTGGGGCCTCGCTCAGAGCGCATCCAGGACTCCGGCCGGGCGTCTGGTGCGGACGAGTTCATCAGCCGCTATCCCGGCGGGTACGATACCCTGGTGGGCCGGTGGTTCGAAGGCGGGCGGGAGCTCAGCGTGGGGCAGTGGCAGAAGCTTGCCACCGCCCGGGCGCTGTTTCGTGACGCCGGCCTGCTCGTGTTGGACGAGCCCAGCAGCAACCTGGACACCCGCTCCGAGACCCATCTCGTGCAGACCGTACGGGAACTCGCGGCGCACAAGGCCGTGGTGATCATAAGCCACCGGGTGTCCACGGTGAACACGGCGGACTGGATCCATGTCTTGGACAGCGGCAGAATCGTGGAGAGCGGCTCTCCGCAGGAGCTGTTGCAGAAGAACGGGGCCTATGCGGCTCTGTACCGCCTGCAGGCCGATCACTTCCGCGTAGTAGACCCGTAGGCGACTGGCTGGCTGGCCGGGCGCCTACCGGTCCCCGTAGTTTTTCTTGATCCAGTCCTGATACTCGCCGCTTCGCACGCGCTCCACCCATTGGGAGTGGGTCGCGTACCAGTCGATCGTCCTTTCCAAACTCTCCTCGAAGCCGGACTTCCTCCGCCACCCCAACTCCCGCTGAATC
>JAFGFV010000156.1 GCA_016930895.1 Spirochaetales bacterium
GACCAAGGTCTACACCTGCCAGGGCAAGAAGCTCGAGGAGGCGCAGGAGCTCGTGGCAGGGGATATCGGGATCCTGAACAAGATGGCTTCGGTGAACACCAACGACACCCTGTGCTCTCCGGACCAGGATGTCGCCTACCTGGCGCTGCAGCTCCCGCAGCCGGTGCACGCCGTTGCCATCAACGCCGCGAGCAAGAAGGACGAGGACAAGATGAACCAGCTGCTGCAGCGGGCTGCGGAGGAGGACCTGACCTTCCAGATCACCTACAACAAGGAGACCAAGGAGACGGTCATCTCCGGCATGGGCGAGCTGCACCTGGACATCATCCTGGACAAGATCCGGACCCAGGCGAAGATCGAGATGAACACCCGGGTGCCCCGGGTGGCCTACCGGGAGACGATCCGCAAGGACTCGGGCGCCGAGTACCAGCACAAGAAGCAGACCGGCGGGCACGGTCAGTACGCCAAGGTGGTTCTCGAGATCAAGCCGCTGCCCCGGGGCGAGCAGTTCAACTTCGTGAACGGCGTCGTAGGCGGACGCATCTCGAAGGGCTACATCCCCGGAGTGGAAAAGGGGGTGCTGGAGGGAATGGAGGCGGGCATCCTGGCGGGCTACCCCGTGGTGGACCTGGAAGCCAAGGTCACGGACGGCAAGGAGCACCCCGTCGACTCCTCCGAGCTGTCCTTCAAGCTGGCGGCGCGGGGCGCGCTCCGGACCGCAATGGAAAAGGCCGACCCGGTGCTGCTGGAGCCGGTCATGAACCTGACCGTGTTCGTGGACGACCAGTATCTCGGCGACGTGCTATCCGACCTGAGCTCCCGGCGCGGGCGCGTCCTGGGGCAGGAACCGGTGGGAGGCGGCATCCAGGAAGTCAAGGCCCAGGTCCCCCAGGCAGAGCTTCTGCGCTACTCCATCGACCTGCGCTCCATCACCTCCGGCACCGCGGGCTTCGAGATGGAGTTCAGCCACTACAGCCCGATCACCGGCAAGATCGCCGACCAGGTCGTGGCTGCGGCGGAGGCGTCGCGTCAGGAAGAGGAATAGCGCGGTCTACAGCAGGAGCGCCCCGGGGAGCAGGAAGTGCAGCACGGCGATGACCAGGCCGGCGATGCCCAGGGGCACGCGGTACGTCGTCACGGTCTTCTCAAAGCCGCTGGTCTTGTCTCCTGAAGCCCCGGAGCGCTCCCGGATCAGCCCCACCACCAGGGCCGCCCCCATGGCCAGCCCTGCCAGAGCCGGAAGCAGGTCCCCCACTACGGGCACTTGGTTGGGCGTCGCGTAGATCAAGAGCTTGAGGAAGCCCACCACCAAGGCGACGATCCCCAGAGACGTCTTGACGTTCCCGCGGCCGAGGATTTCAGCGTAGGGGGCAAAACCTTCGAAGCGTTCCGACAGCCGATCCGCAGTCAGGGCCGCGCCGGCCAGCAGGTTCACCACGATCGACAGGAAGTAGAACTGCAGCATAACGCCATCTCCGTCCGTGCAAGGATTACTCTCATAGCATAGCTAATGCCCCACGGGAAGTCAAATATCCGCCCGCCCAGCCCGGCGCGCTCACCAGGCGGAGCTGGGCAGTGACAGGCGCGCTGACTCGCCGCCCGCCCGAACCTCGGCGTAGAGACGCTCAGACGCCGCCTCGAGCGGCAGCGCGGCCTGGAGCAGCACTTCCTCTTCGGGCGGCGGCGCGGGCGCGGAGTCGAAGTGGGACTCGGCGTCGGAGGCGCTCCGGGACCAGGCGAAACGCGCGAAGACGCGCTCCTCCGCGCCCTCCGCCCGGCCGCGGGCCCCTCCCGCGCGCTCCACCGTGACCGTAGCAAACACCACCTCGCCATACCGAAGGGCCCTGAGGGAGAGGGTGTACTCACCGAGCCGGGCGCTGCCGCCGGGAGACCCCAGGAACCTGTAGGCCACCAGGCCGAGCACCAGGAGAATGGCGATGTCCGCGAGGATGATGAGGAGGCTTCGGTTGCGCCGGAGGAAGCTCCCGCCCCCGGGAGGAACCGGGGCCGCCGGCATGGAGAGGCGTTCCTCGCGGTTGTAGTGAAAGCTCAGATCCAAACGGCGGGAACCGGAGGGCTCCCCCTCAGGCTCGGAGCCCGGCGACCTCCGTTTCTTCTTCCCGAACACGGCGCTTCAGGGGTTCCGGCTCAGGAGCGACACGAACGGCAGCAGCTCGTCGGCGGTGAAGTACCCCCGGGCCTCCAGGGCCCGCCGGCCGGCGACGCTGTGCAGCAGCACCCCCACGCGGGCCGCAGCCGTGGGCTCGATGCCTCCCGCCAGCTGCCCGGCGATGATCCCCGAGAGCACGTCCCCGCTCCCGCCGGTCGCCAGAGCGGGGTTCATCCCGTCCAGGACCCACAGGCGTCCGTCCGGCGCGCACACGTAGGTGCAGTGAGCTTTGAGCACGATCGTGGCCCGAAGAGCGGCGCTGGTCCGCCGGAGAAGCGGCACGGGGTCAGCCAGGACCGCCCCCACCTCTTGCCCCGTCAACCGGGCAAGCTCCCCCGGGTGAGGCGTGAGCACCCAGCGTTCTCCCAGGGAGACCCGGCGCCGCTTCGAAAGGCCGGCCAGCAGGCTCAGCCCGTCTGCGTCCAGGAGCCCTGGCAGCCCGCAGCCCAGCAGCTGCTCCAGCCACTGCTCTCGGTCCCCGCTCATGCCCCAGCCGGGCCCGACCAGAAGGGCCGTGAACCGCTCGAGGGGCAGCGCGGACGGCGCCGCCTCGGGGTCCCAGCCGCGGATCATCACCGAGCTGTAGGCGGCCACGCAGGCCGGGTAAAGCTCGCGCTGCATGTGCAAGGTCACCAGCCCGGTGCGGCTGCGGGCGGCCGCGTGAGAGCACAGCCAGGCAGCGCCGGTCGTCCCCTCGGAGCCCGCGAACACGGCGAGATGGCCACGGGCGGTCTTGTACGTTTCCGGGGCAATCGGGCACAGAAGCTCCCCCAGGGAGGTTTCTTCCAGGAGCTCCGCCTGGATCTCCGGCGCCTCCAGCAGCTGCGGCGGAAAGACCCCCCGGATCACCCGGATCTCGCCGCACAGGGGCCGGGCATCGGGCAGGTAGAGGCACAGCTTGGGGAGCCCCATGGTCAGCGTGGCTGTAGCCCGCACCGCCGCGTACCCCTTGCGAAAGCTGTCCCCGACCCCGCTAGGCACGTCCACCGCCACGGTCTTGGCGCCCGAGGCGTTGACCGCCCCGACCAGAGCTCCGAAACCCCCGCGGGCTTCCCCCTTGAGCCCGGTGCCCAGCAGCCCGTCCACCACCCAGGCAGCGCGGCTCAGGCGGCGGCGGACCGCCGAAGGGCGCTGCTCGAAGTCCACGACTTCGGCGCCGAGGGCTTCGAGGGTCCGCAGGTGCGCTTCGGCCAGGCTGCCGGCGTGGGGCGGGCCCGCTCCCAGCACGACCAGGAGGTCGCGCTTGCCCTCCAGCAGGCACAGGCGTGCCATCACCAGGGCGTCGCCGCCGTTGTTCCCCCTGCCAGCCAGGAAGACGACCTCCCCCTCGGGCAGGCGGCCGCCCCACACGTGCCCGCGGAGCTCCCGGTACCCCCCGCCCGCGGCACCCTCCATCAGCAAGATCTGCGGAATGTGGAAGCGCTCCATGGCAAGGCGGTCGATCCCGGCCATGCTCGCGGAGTCAACGATCTTCATCGGAACCCTCCCGGACAAGTCTGTCGCTGCGCCACCAGACGATCTTGGCCTCGTATTCCTCCCCGAGCAGGGCGTAGAGAATGCCGGAAGCCGACAGCCCCACCTGCTTGTAGTACAGCTCTGAGTCCTCCATCACCACGTAGCGCCGGGCCAGCTCCCGCCCCCCCGACTCCAGGATCAGGAGCTGGAACAGGTTCGCATCCTCCCGACGCAGCAGGAAGAACTGCCCCCCCTCGCTGGTTCCGAGCAGCTCGTACGAAGGGGCCGGGATCTCGACCTCCTGCGCCCCGATGCGTTCCTTTCGGGTTTCGTCCTGGGGCACCTCGACGTAGCGCTCGTATCG
Source organism: Spirochaetales bacterium (assembly GCA_016930895.1). The sequence continues at coordinate 3,990 of JAFGFV010000156.1, forward strand.
TCCGGTACGCAGGTCCAGCTCGTAGATCCTGGCCGCGTACGCCGGGGCCCCCTCCTGCTCGGCGGTGGGATCATCGGCCGCGCCGGCATAGTAGTACAGAAGAAGCTCCAGCGCATCGCCGGTCATGTCCGGGACGAGCTTGCCCACCGAAGGAATCACCTTGCGGCCGTCGTCCAGAAGCGGCAAGTGCTCCTGGTCGATCCTGACCTCGTAGCGGAGGGACCCCTCCTTGGAATACCAGAACACCTGCCAGAACTGCGGGGTCCGGCAGATCACGACCAGCTCATCGCGCTCGGTCACCCAGATGCTCTCCACGTACGGGAAAGGCGTACCCCCGACCCCCTCCTGCCCGATAAAATCCAGGAGGTTGCCCCGGCGGTCGAAACGCAGGATCACCCGGTCCAGAAGGACCTTGAGCTCCCGATCCCGCACCTGGCGCTCTTCCGCGACCATGTCCTCCACGTACAGCTGCTTGGAGGAATCCACCGCCAGCTCGCCAAGACGGCGGAAGGGATAGGCGACCGCCTGTTTGGTGGCCGCCACGTCCGTCTCGGAACTCTCGGCAAAGGAGACGGGGGGAGGATTCGTGTCCGGATTGTACAGGAGAAAGATCAGATCGCCGTAGGAGGAGAACCCCATGACCTTCTGCGAGTTCCCGTTGGCGATGTAAAACAGGCCGTCCCGCATCGCAATCCGGGTCTTGTCCCCGTACCGGGTACCTTCGATCTGGAAGAGGTCGATCTGGTTGTCCATCTTGCCGATCGAAAGCGAGAACAGCTCCTCGCGGGCAAGCTCCTCGACACCGCGCGCGGGACACGAGGACATGAGCAGCGCGGCAAGGGTCCCGAGAATGCTCACGAGGATCGCTTTGATCTTCCCGGGCATCAGAACAGACAGGGGTGGGCTCATCGAAAAACCAGCGCCACTATACACTCGGGGTCCACGGAGTGTCAACGACGGCTCCGGCTGCGACTCGGGCGCTCGCGCCGGGCGGGGCGGAAGGCCGCAGCCGGCCCCTCCCGGCTCGAGCTTGATCGCCTTGACCGCCGTTCCGCAAACCCGGTACATTGATCGATATGGCACAGAACATCATGACCCTGTTTCTCGGTTCCAAGAAGGAGCGGGACCTCAAGGAGATGATCCCCCTCGTGCGCCAGATCGGCTCGCTGGAACCCCAGATGCTCGCTCTGCGCACCGAGGAGTTCGCCCAGAAGACCGAGAGTTTCAGGCAGGGGCTGCGGGATGGGGCCCAACTCGACGACCTGCTTCCCGAGGCCTTCGCACTGGTGCGGGAAGCGGCGCGACGGGTACTCGGCGAGCGCATCTACGACGTCCAGCTGATGGGCGGCATAGCCCTGCACCGGGGCAAGATCATGGAAATGAAGACCGGCGAGGGCAAGACCCTTTCCAGCGTGACGGCCGCCTATCTGAACGCCCTGCCGGGCCGGGGGGTCCATATCGTCACGGTCAACGACTACCTCGCTGAGCGTGACGCTGCCTGGATGGGGCGGGTACACCGGCTGCTCGGGGTGTCCGTGGGGGTGGTGCTGTCGAACATGGACAACGAGGCCCGCAAGGAGGCCTACGCCCAAGACATCACCTACGGGACCAACAACGAGCTGGGGTTCGACTACCTGCGGGACAACATGCGCTGGGACGCCGCGGGCAAGGTCCAGCGCGGCCACAACTACTGCATCGTCGACGAAATCGACTCGATCCTGATCGACGAGGCCCGGACCCCCCTGATCATATCCGGTGCCGCCGAAGATGACACGGCCAAGTACTACGAGGCCGATCGGATCGTGGATTCTCTCGTGGAGTGCCCTCGGGACCCGGAAACGGGCGAGTACCCCGAAGAGGCCATGATGCTGCGGATGGAAAAGACCGCCGACCACGGAGACTACCGGGTAGACGAGAAGAACAAGCGCATATCCTTCACCGACCAGGGCATGAACCGCATCGACGAGCTGTTGAACAAGAGGGGCCTCATCCACGGATCCCTGTTCGACAGCGAGAACTTCGAGTACCTGCACTACTGCACCCAGGCCCTGAGGGCCAAGCGTCTGTTCCGCAAGGACGTGGACTACGTGGTCAGCGAAGGCAAGGTCGAGATTGTGGACGAGTTCACCGGCCGGATCCTGCACGGGCGACGGTATTCCGAAGGACTGCACCAGGCCATCGAGGCAAAGGAGCGCATCAAGGTCGCCCAGCGCAACCGCACCCTGGCCACGATCACCTTCCAGAACTACTTCCGCATGTACGACAAGCTCTCCGGGATGACCGGTACCGCCGAGACGGAGGCCACCGAGTTTACCAAGATCTACAACCTGGAAGTGGTCGTGATCCCAACCAACCGCCCGGTGATCCGCAAGGACGCGGACGACGTCATCTACCTTACCGAGGACCAAAAATTTAAGGCTATCGTCGAGGAGATCCGGGAACTGAACCGGCGCGGGCAACCGGTGCTCGTGGGCACCATCTCGATCGAGAAGTCCGAGCGACTGTCCCGGATGCTGACGTCGGCGGGGATCCGCCACGAAGTCCTGAACGCCAAGAATCACGCCCGGGAGGCCAGCATCATCGCCGAGGCGGGGGCCGAGGGCGCCGCCACCATTGCCACCAACATGGCCGGCCGCGGCACCGACATCAAGCTGGGCGGGAACCCGGAACACCGGGCCAGCCGCAAGGCCGGCAGCGAGCCCGACGGGGACCAGTACGAGAAGCTTCTGGCAGCCGAGACTGAGCGGTGGTGGAAAGACTACGAGACGGTGCGCGCCGCGGGAGGTCTGCACGTGCTGGGGACCGAACGGCACGACTCCCGACGGATCGACAACCAGCTTCGCGGGCGCTCCGGTCGCCAGGGTGACCCGGGCTCCTCACGCTTCTACATCTCCCTGGACGACGACCTGATGCGCCTCTTTGGCGGCGAGAACCTGAAGGGGCTGATGGGGCGCATGGGAATGCAGGACGGTGAGCCCATCTTCCATCCCTGGGTCAACAAGGCCATCGAGCGCGCCCAGAAGCGGGTGGAGGAGCGGAACTTCGAGATCCGCAAGCACCTTCTCGAGTACGACGACGTGCTGAATGAGCAGCGCAAGTTCATCTACGACAAGCGCAATGAAATCCTGGCGGATGGGCGTCTGGAACGCCGCCTGCTGGCCACGGCGGAGGACATCCTGGATTCGTACCTGGAGGACTACCGGGATCAGCCGGGCGAGGACGGTCTCCGCCTGGCCATTCTCCTGGGACGCCTCAAGGAAACCCTGGGCTACACGCCTCCGGAGGAAGCGCAAGACTTGGACAACCTGGGGCCCGCGCAGCTCAAGGAGCGGATCCTGAATGACCTCGAGGCGGACCTGAACGACAAGAGCGCGGAGATCGGCAAGGAGAATCTCAACCTGTTCATACGCTTCGAATACCTTCGCCAGATCGACACCCGCTGGCAGGACCACCTCGAGAGCCTCGAGGCGCTTCGCGAGGCCGTGTATCTGCGGGCGTACGGCCAGAAGAACCCGCTGCTGGAGTACAAGCTGGAGGGCTTCCAGATCTTCGATGCCATGCTCGACGAGATACGCACGGGGATTGCCCGCAAGGTGTTCCAGGTCCGCGTGAGGGCCGTGGAGCCGCGCGAGCGGCGCAGGGAGAACTTCGGAGACGCCCGCCACGTTCTGCTCGGCCAGTTCGGCGGGCCCGCTCGCCAGGCCGCGGCTCCGGTGGGAGCGGCGGCCGGGGCCCCGGCGGCGGGGGGCGCGATGGGAGGGCGGCCGGCGGCCCCGCTCCGCCCGGTCTCAGGAGAGCGCGGCGAGGCGAGCCCTCAGTCGAGTCAGATCCGGCGGACATACCCGAAGGTGGGCCGCAACGACCCCTGCCCGTGCGGAAGCGGCAAGAAATACAAGTACTGTCACGGTCGGTAGCCGCGGTCTGCCCGGCCGGCAGGCGACGGCAGGCGACGGCAGGCGACGGCAGGCGGCGAGCTCAGCCCGCCGCCGAACGGGCCTGGACCCTCAGGTACTGAAGGGTACCCCCTATCCCGTATAGAACGGCCACCACGACCTCGATCGTCCCCACGGCGGCCAGAAAACGCCCGACCGCCTCGAAGAGGGGATTGCTGAGCAGGGAGAACAGGATGCCCAGGACCACAGGCCCTTTCAGGACGAGCAGGCCGAGAAGCCCGGAGGTGTACGCCGAGCCGCCGTCATCCTGCTGCCGGCGCATCCACATCCCGAGCCTGACCGCCACGGCCACGAACCCGAAGTACCCCACCAGCACCACGACCACGGCTACGAGCGGGATCACGACGATCCCGACGATCGAAGCCGCGAGCAGTCCCACCACCAGCGGCAGTACCAGCGCCGCGAGCACCAGATACAGAACCGCCCCACGCCAGTAGGTCCCCATCACTCCCGTCAGACCCGCGAGGTGCTGGCGGCCGAAATGGATGAACAGAAACAGCACGAGCAGGAAGAGGATCACCCCCAACAGCTCGATGATGAAGCGGAAGGTGGCGGCGGACTGCTCCGAGGCCAGGAAGTTGATGAACGGGATCTTGAGATTGGGAAGTGACTGCTTGTTTCCCTTGATCTGAGCCCGGCGGTCGGCCTCGATGCTCCCCCCTAGGGCCACGACGTTTCCGGTCACCACGGACTGAGGCAGGAGCTCGATGTCCGCCCCCAGTGCCCAGACGTCTCCCTCGACGGTGCCGCGGACGCTCACGTGCCCGCCGACACTGATCACGTCCCCCCTCTTGATCCCCGCGATCTCGACGGGGCGCCCGATCACCAGTCCCCGGGGTGAGAGAAAGGACAGGCCGTTCAGGGCAATCACGAAACTCTGCTTCCCGGCCCGCAAGTTGACCCGCACGGGGAACAGATTCCAGCTGCGGGTGCGTCCCTGCTCTTCGGAACGCTCCAGGAAACCGAACGCCACCCGCGCCCCCCCTTCGGCTCCCTGGAACTCCAGGATTCCGGGCTGCACGATGTAGCGCGTTGGCCCGTCTGCAGCCTCCTGAGCGTTCGCCCGCAGTATCGTGAACAGGGCCAGCAGGCCGATCAGGACAAACAAGATTCTTCTCACTGCGCTACCCTCAATACCTCACGCTGACGAAGGATCCGCCCCTCCGTCCCGAAGCCTCCGGCCGGGCTCAGAACCTGTTGGTCAGCAGGCCAGCCGGGTCGATGGGCATTCCGTTCCTGCGAAGCTCGAAATGCACGTGCGGACCGGTGGAGCGGCCGGTGGATCCCACGAGGCCGATCCGCTGGCCCCGGCTCACGGTGGCGCCGCGCTTGACCAGGATCTGGCTGAGATGGCCGTACACGGACGAAAAGCCCACCTGGTGGCGCACCAGGACGTAGTTTCCGAGTACCGCATCCCACCCGGCGGCCACCACCCGGCCGTCCAGACTGACCCGTACCGGCGTACCCGTCGGCGCTGCGATGTCCAGCCCGCGATGGAACTGGACGTTGTCTGAGAAGGGGTCCTTGCGGTAACCGAACGCGGAGGAGAGGAAGCCGAAGACCGGACGCAGAAACGCGGTCCCGGTCACGACGCTGCGCTCGATCCCGCTGTGCTGCACGCCGGGAAAGAAGAGGCTCACCCCCCGCGCGACCGCTTCCGGCCCAATCCCGTTGACCTGCAGCACAACCTCCTGCGGGACACTGTGTTCAGCGCAGAGTTCCTCGAGGCTCGACGAGATTTCGATGAAGATGCCGTCCTGGTTGGGCACCTTGATCTCCTCGCCGATGCGCACCAGGTGCACGCCGCTGCCCCACTCCCGGTTCAGCGATGCAATGGTGTCCAGGTCCACGTTGAAGCGTTCGGCGATCCCCGAAAGGGTGTCCCCCTGCCGGACCCGGTAGGACTTGATGTGCAGGGGAAGCACGCCCAGCGAACCGCCCCCCACCGAGCCGCTTTCGGGCCCCGTTATCTCGGGTTCCGCCTGCGGCGGCGACTCCGTCTCCGGCGAACGGAACACCCATCCTTCGGGAAAATACAGGTACCTGCTCTTCTCGGCCACGATCCGCGCCACGTGGGTGCAGGCGATCGCGGCGGAGGCGCAGACGAAAGCACCGGCGATGAGGACCCTGACGTGGGGCGGCCGGAAGCCTCCGCGACCCAGCCGGTCCACACCCCTCCGCGTCCGGCGTGCGAGCCTAGTGCAGGTACTTGAACGGATCAACAGGCTCCCCCTTCTTGAAGATCGAGAAATGCAGGTGGCAGCCCGTGCTGTATCCCGTGTTCCCCATGCGGGCGATCTGCTGCCCCTGTCCGACCGTTTGCCCCTTCTGGACCAGGAAAGTGTCCAGATGTCCGTACAGGGTCTGGAACCCCTCCGGGTGGGTCAGAATGATGTACTTTCCAAAATTCGGGTTGTACCCCAGCATCGCCACCCGGCCGGACATGGAGGCCAGCACCGGCGTTCCGACCGCGTTGGCCAGATCCACCCCGTTGTGGAACCGCCGCAGGCCCGTGAAGGGATCGCTGCGCGGCCCGAAGCGGGAGGTGATCCGTCCGGCCGCAGGATAGACGAACAGGCGCCCGAAGACCCGGTTCAGCTCCATCTCGCTCATCCGGGCCCCCGGGATGAACAGCTCCTGGCCGGGCACGATCAGGGCGGACTCGAGGTTGTTCCAGTCCACCAGGGCGCTCAGGGCTACTCCGTATTGCCTGGCGATCCCCTCCAGGTAGTCTCCGCGCTTGACACGGTACTTCAACCCGTCCGCGTTCGGCAGAATCAGCACGGCCCCTTCCCGCAGGCCCCGGGCGTCGTCGATGTTGTTGTAGCTGATCACGGTATCCATCTTCAGTCCGAAATGCTGCGCGATCCCGGATATCGTGTCTCCTGAGCGCACGGCGTACCGCCTCGTGCTCACGGTCTGCACGGCCTCCGGATGAAGCTCCCCACCCCCGGTCCCCTGGAACTCTTCGGGGACCAGGTATTCGAACAGGGCCGTTTCCGCGTCTGCGGCCTCGGGCAATAGAATAGCACGGCTCGCGGAATCAGGAAAGCGAACGAGCAGCGGAGCAGCCGCCGCGGCCACGAGGGCCGCAGCCAGGACCAGCTCCAGGCGGTTGATCCCGCGCCCCACAGCCCGCGCGGCGCGTCGGACCCGGGAGAACGGCGCCGCATGGGCCCGCCGCCGGCCTGGCGGACGGACCCGGCGTGCCTCCAGCCGCAGCTGACCGGGCCGGGCGTGCGGATGCCGCGAGGGCCGCTGCCCCCTGAGAAACGACTGCAGCCAGGAGCCCGACGGCGCCGGTGGCCGGGAAGCAGCCCGGCCGCGCCGCGCCGGCAGCGGAGGCTTCGCCGCCACGGGCGCCAGTTTGGAGGGAACGAAGCGCCTGGAGGCCCGGGCGGGAGAAGCCCCGGCGGGACGCGCACGAGTCAAGATCGCAGACCGCTTCCCGCGGGCGGCGCCGGATCGTCCTTCGTGGCGCCGACGCGCTACCTTCTGCTTCCCGATGAGCTCAGACATGGTTCTACACAAATCATATCGACAATTACATTCAGCCATATTACTATTAACCGAACCTTGAGGAACTCCACCTTCGGCACCAAATCCGCCGGTAACAACGCGTCCATGCCGGGAAACAGGGAAAAGAGAAGGCTGCTGCTCTTCATGAGCATTCTCGCGGCCGCGGTAGTCGTGATCGTGGTTCGCCTTGCCCAGCTGATGATCTTCGACGCCGGTGCGCAAACCGAGGGCGCCCTCGGTCTTCCCACGGTGGAGCGAGGGCCGATCCTGGACCGCAACGGCAAGATCCTGGCGATCTCCACGCGGCTCGCGTCGGTGAGCGCGTGGATCCCGAACGTCAGCCAACCCGAGCAGACCGCACGGTCCCTGGCGGAGGTGCTGGCCGTGCCCGAAGAAGCCCTGCTGCGGCGGCTGCGGGAAGGCGCGGGGTTCGTGTACCTGGCCCGCAAGATCACGCCCACCCAGACTCAGAAGCTCGAAGAGCTGATTGCCGCGGGCAAACTGCCGGGCATCGACCTGGTGCCGGAATACGGCCGCAACTATCCGGAGCAGAATCTGGCCAGCCACGTGCTCGGCTACGTGGGGGTCGACAACATCGGCCTCGAAGGGGTGGAGTACTCCTTCAACAACGTGCTCTCCCCCCCGGCGGTGAGCCTGGAGAGGAATCACGAAGAGCTGTACGGGAACCAGGTCTTTCTGACCCTCGATGTCAACGTGCAGTACTTCCTCGAGACAATCGCCGCCGGAGCCCACGCGGCAAATCGCGCCGACGCGGTCTACGTCCTGGTCATGGAGGCCCGGACGGGAGAGATCCTGGGCTACTGCGCGATCCCGAATTTCGACCCCAACCAGTACAACCGCTTCGACGCGACCGCGCTGCAGAACCTGCCGCTGACGCGAGCCTATGAGCCGGGCTCGGTATTCAAGATCGTCTCGATTGCCTCCTTCCTGCAGCTGGGGGGCATCGACGAGGCCACGGAGTTCTACTGCGACGGGGTTTACGAGATGCCGCTGCCCGACGGCGGGAGCATCAGGATCCGCGACCTGTCCAGCCACGGCCGTGTCAACGCCCAGCGGATCCTCCAGTTCTCCTGCAACGTGGGAGCGGCCCTGGCCTCCGAGACGGTGACTGCTGACTCTTTTCACGACATGCTCGTAAAGTTCGGCTTCGGCAGACCCACGGACCTCCCGCTGCCGGGAGAGAGCGCCGGCATTCTGGCCCCTCCCAGTCGCTGGTCCTCAAGGAGCAAGCCGACGATCGCCTTCGGTCAGGAAATCTCGGTGTCCACCATCCAAATGCTGCAGGCCGCCACCGTATTCGCCGATGGAGGCACTCTGCTCAAGCCCCAGATCGTCAAGAAGATCGTGTCGCCCCAGGGAGAGGTCCTGAAGGAGTACGGGCGGGAACCGCTGCGGGAGGTGCTGAGTCCACGGACCGCGCGTTCGGTCCTGCAGATGATGGAGAGCGCCACGCAGCCCACCGGCACGGCCCGGCGGGGGCAGATCCCGGGCGTGCGCGTCGCGGCCAAGACCGGGACGGCGGAGGTCAGGGACCCGGTCACGGGCGGGTACTCGGAGACCCACTTCGTCGCTTCCTATCTCGGCATCTTCCCCGTGGAGGACCCACGCCTGATCGTGTACGTGGTCATAGACCACCCGCGGGGCAGCGAGTACTACGGCAGCCAGATCGCCGCTCCCGTGTTTAGGGAAGTCGGGCAGCAGCTCGTCGAATACTACGGGATTCCCACGGAAGAGGAGCGCGTGGTGGAGCACCCCGGCCAGGTCGAGATCACTCTGCCCGAGGGGCACGACGGGCCGCTCGAGGCGGGGACCCCGATGCCCGAACTGATCGGCCTGGCCAAGCGCCAGCTTCTGCCCCTGCTGCGGGAGGGCGGGCTGGAGGTGCGCGTGCTCGGGGAGGGGCACGTGGTCGCCCAAGACCCGCCGGCGGGCACTCCGCTCTCGGCCGGAATGACGGTCACCCTGAGGCTGGAATGAGTCCGGCTGGAATGAGCCTACGAGCACGGAATCTCGGAGCCCTCTACCGGGCGCACCCGGAGCTCGAGGCCCGCCGCCTGGAGGAAGGTGCGGGTCCCCCGGAGCCGCAGGTCCTGCAGATCCTGCCGTCCGCCTCCGGAGAGCCCACGGCCTGCGTGGCCGGAATCTCGCTGCACTCCCGCTACGACCCGGTGCGCGAAGCCAGCCGGGCGATCGGCGCAGGGGTCGCCGAGGGGGTCACCGCGGCCGTGTTCTACGGCTTCGGCCTAGGCTACCAGGTCGAGGCGTTTCGGCGCTTGCGCCCGGGAGTGCCTGCAGTGGTCATCGAGCCCGAGATCGGGGCGTTTTTGCAGGCCCTGGAAACCCGTGAGCTGGCGAGCATCCTCGGGGCTCCGGAGGTGTTCTGGCATGTCGGCGACGGGCCGGAAGCTGCGGTCATGACCCTGGATGCGCTGCCCCTGGGCAGGATGAGGGTCTTCCGCCTGCCCGCCGCAGCCCCGGAGAGCGCGGAGTACTTTCGCCGGGTGGACGCGGCCGTCCGCTCCCTCCTCGACCGCAGGGAAGTGAACCTGAACACCCTCAATCGCTTCGGCCGGCTTTGGCTGCGCAACCTGACCGCGAACCTGCGGGAGTTCGTGCTGTGCCCGGGGGTGGAGGGGTTGCGGGGGAGCTTCGATGGGGTGCCCGCCCTGGTCCTTGCCGCCGGGCCCTCGCTCGACCGGCTCCTGCCCGAGCTGCCGCGGCTGAGGGAGCGAACGCTCCTCGTGGCCGTGGACACATCCTTTGGTCTGTGCGTCGCAGCCGGGGTGGAGCCGGACCTCCTGGTCACCGTGGATCCTCAGTATTGGAACACGCGACACCTGGACAGGGTGGTGGTGGAGAAGGCGGTGACGGTATCCGAGTCCTCCGCGCACCCTCGGCTGTTCCGGCGCCCGGGACCCGAGGCGCCGCTGTACTTCGTCTCCTCGTTTTTTCCTCTCGGCAGGCTGCTCGAAGAGGCCGTGGGGGCCAGGGGCCGGGTGGGCGCCGGGGGCTCGGTGGCCACCACGGCCTGGGACCTGGCCCGCCTGCTGGGATGCCGGCCCGTGTACATGGGGGGGCTGGATCTCGGGTACCCGGGCTCCCGCACCCACTGCCGGGGAGCGTTCTTCGAGGAACGGGCCCACGATCGGTCCTTCAGGCTCGCGACCGCCGAGGGATCGAGCTTCCAGGCCCTGCGGGAAGCCGGGCCCTTCCCCGTCGAGAACAACGCCGGCACGACCACCCTGACCGACCGGCGGCTGATCATCTACAAGTGGTGGTTCGAGAATCAGATGGCCCAGGCAGGGGCCTCCCCTTCGACCCCTACCTTTTCGCTGTCCAGCGCCGGCGTCCGGATCGAGGGTATGCCTTATGAAGCCCCCGAGGCCCTGGGAGAGCTCGAGGTGAGACGCCCGCGGATCGATGCGGTTCTGCGGGCAATCCGCCGCAGGGCCCTGGAGCACCGCCGGCGTCCCGGACAGCGGACGCTCGCCGCCGCGGTGGCGGTCCTCGAAACCCTGGA
>JAFGFV010000157.1 GCA_016930895.1 Spirochaetales bacterium
CTGGGTGAAGCCCCGCACCCGCAGCAGGCCGTGCAGGACCCCGGAGCGCTCGTAGCGGTACACCGTGCCCAGCTCGGCCCAGCGCAGGGGCAGGTCCCGGTAGGAGCGCAGGGAGTTCTTGTACATCAGGATGTGGAACGGGCAGTTCATGGGTTTGAGGTAATAGTCCACGTCGTCGATCGACAGGGGCGAGTACATGTTTTCCTTATAGAAACCCAGATGCCCCGAGGTCTCCCACAGCCAGGCCTTGCCGATGTGCGGTGAGTACACGATGTCGTAGCCGTTGCGCAGGTGCTTCTGTTTCCAGTAGTCCTCCACCAGGGTGCGGATCAGCCCACCCTTGGGGTGCCAGTAGATCAGCCCCGCCCCGGCCTCCTCGTGGGTCGAGAACAGCTCCAGCTCCCTCCCGAGGCGACGATGGTCCCGCCGCTCCACTTCCTCCCGCCACTTCAGGTACTCCTGCAGCCGCTCCCGGCTCTCCCAGGCGGTGCCGTAGATGCGGGTGAGCATCGGCTTGTGCTCGTCGCCCCGCCAGTACGCCCCGGCGATGGACAGCAGCTTGAAGGCGTCCGCCTTGAGCTCCCCGGTGCTCTCCACGTGGGGGCCGCGGCACAGGTCGGTGAAAGAGTTCTGGGTGTAGGTCGAGATCTCTTCCCCCTCGGGAAGCTCCCGGATCAGCTCCTGCTTGTACGGCTGATCTCGGAACAGCTCCAGCGCCTCCTCCCGCGAAACCGTGCGCCGCAGGAACGAGTGCCGGCCGCCGATGATCTTCTTCATTCGACGTTCGATCTCGGGGAGCTCCTCCTCCTTGATCGTTTCGGGCAGGTCGAAATCGTAGTAGAACCCATTTTCGATTGCCGGCCCGATGGCGATCTTCGTGCCCGGATACAGCTCCAGGACCGCCTCGGCCATGACGTGGGCGGTGGAATGCCGTATTTTCAGGAGCCGGTCCTCGCGATCCTCCATCGTGTCCTCCATAAGAAAAGTACCGAAAGCGGCAGCAACAGAGAAGAAATGACCCCCCGTGCCCCCACCCCGGGCAGGCTATCCGGAGAGGGCCTCCATGGCGTTGGGCACCGTGTCCTTGGGGCTCACCTTGTACCAGGCATGGATCACGCGCCCCTGCTCGTCCAGGAGGAAGGAGGAGCGGATGATCCCTTCGTACTTCTTGCCGTACATGGATTTCTCCCCCCAGACACCCCAGGCCTCGGCCACCTGGTGCTCCTCGTCGGCCAGAAGAGGAAAGTCCAGCTGGTACTTGTCGGCGAACTTTTTCTGGGCCCCGGGGGCGTCCGGGCTGATCCCCACCGCGGCGATCCCGAGCTTACCGAGCTCCGGCATCGCGTCCCGAATGCTGCAGGCCTGGGTGGTGCACCCGGGCGTGTCGGCCTTGGGGTAGAAATACACCAGCAGCTTTCGACCCTGGAAGCCGGACAGAGTGACTTGGTTTCCCTCCTGATCCTCCAACCGGAACTCCGGGGCCTTATCACCCTTCTCGAGCTGTGCCATGGGAATCTCCTTTGCCGTGTAACTTACGGCCAAACGCCCAGCGGGTCAAGGGCCGCGACAGTTCGGGGAATTTACTATCCCGTGCATTTCCGTTACCCTGTGTCAAAGAGAACGCACATGCGCGGAGAGCAGCCCATGGAAGAGCCCAGACAGGGAGCGCTGCACGTGCTCCAAACCCGCCAGGACGCACAGTTGGAGGACCTGAAGGAGTTCCTTTCGATCCCTTCGATATCCACCGAGGCGGAGCACGCCGCGGATGTGCGCCGTGCCGCCTCCTGGCTGGCCGCCCGCCTGGGCACGGCAGGGGTTCCCCGGGTGGAGATCCTGGACACGACCGGCCACCCGGTGGTATTCGCCGAAACTCCGCGCCCGGCTGGGCGGGCGCCTCGGGTGCTCGTGTACGGGCACTACGACGTTCAGCCCGTGGACCCCCTCGACCTGTGGGAGAACGATCCCTTCCAGCCCGTCGAGAGGGACCAGGGTTTGGTCGCCCGGGGGGCTTCGGACATGAAGGGCCAGATCATGGCGGTCCTGGGGGCGGTGGAGGCCTACCTCCAGGCCGGTCCGGCCGCCCTGCAGCTCAAGTTCCTGTTCGAGGGGGAAGAAGAGATCGGTTCGCCGCACCTGCCGGAGTTCCTGCAGGCCCACCGGGAGCTGCTGGCAGCGGAGGTGTGTCTCAACCCCGACACGGGGATGCTGGGCCCCGAGCTTCCGACCATCACCTACGGCCTGCGGGGCCTGAGCTACTTCGAGCTGCGCCTTCGAGGGCCGGCCCGGGACCTGCACTCCGGGTCCTTCGGCGGGGCGGTCCACAACCCGGCGCAGGTGCTGTGCGAGCTCGTGGCGGGCATGCACGACCACCGGGGCCGGGTGGCCCTGCCGGGGTTCTACGACCGGGTCCTGCCCCTGAGCCCGGAGGAGCGTCAGGCCATGACGCGGCTGCCCATGGACGACGCCTTCTACCGGGAGGGAGCGGGGGTGGCGGAGCTGTGGGGCGAAGAAGGATACACCCCGGCGGAGCGGGTGGGCGGGCGGCCCACCCTCGAGGTCAACGGCCTGGTGTCGGGCTTCACGGGCAGGGGTTCCAAGACCGTGCTGCCGGCAACCGCCATGGCCAAACTCTCCATGAGGCTGGTCCCGAACCAGACCCCGGCGGAGGTGGGGAAGCAGCTGGAGGAGTACCTGAGGCAACGGGTGCCCCCGACCATCCAGTGGGAGCTGGAGAGGCTGGCCGGAGGGCCGCCCTCTCTGAGCGATCGCAGTTCCCCGGCGGTGCTTGCCCTGAGCCGGGCGATGGAGCGCGTATGGGGCAGGAAGCCCCTGTTCCGCCGCGAGGGGGGGAGCGTGCCGGTGACGGCGTACCTGCTCGAGCTGCTGGGCATGCAGTCCCTGCTGACCGGCTTCGCCCTACCGGACGACAACGCTCACAGCCCCAACGAGCGGCTGCACCTCCCCACCTGGCGGCGGGGAAGCGAGGCGGTCCTGCATTTTTTATACAATTTCGCTGAACGAGGAGGAGTACAAGAATGAACAAGATCGAGCAACTGCTGGGCGCGGAAGCCAAGGACCTGCTGGAGCACACCTGCAAGACGGTTCCCAAGGAACAGCTCCACCTGCCGGGGCCGGATTTCATCGACCGGGTGACCGTTCACACCGACCGGCCGACGGCCGTGCTGCGCAACATGCGCAGCGTTTTCGAGCACGGCCGGCTCGGGGGGACAGGGTACCTGTCGATCCTGCCGGTAGACCAGGGGATCGAGCACTCCGCGGGGGCTTCGTTTGCGCCGAATCCGGTCTACTTCGATCCCGAGAACATCGTGAAGCTGGCCGTGGAGGGCGAGTGCAACGCCGTGGCTTCCACGCTGGGCGTGCTGGGGTCGGTGGCGCGCAAATGGGCGCACCGCATTCCCTTCATCGTCAAGATCAACCACAACGAGCTCCTGACCTACCCCAACCGCTTCGACCAGGTGATGTTTGCCAGCGTGGACCAGGCCTTCGAGATGGGGGCCGTTGCCATCGGGGCCACCGTCTACTACGGCTCCGAGGAGTCGACGCGCCAGATCCAGGAAGTCACCGAAGCCTTCGAGTACGCCCACAGTCTCGGGTTGTTCACGGTCCTCTGGACCTACCTGCGCAACTCGGCCTTCAAGACCAAGGAGAAGGACTATCACCTGGCCTCGGACCTGACCGGACAGGCCAACCACCTCGGGGTCACGATCCAGGCGGACATCGTCAAGCAGAAGCAGGCGGAGTGCAACGGGGGCTACACGGCCCTGGATTTCGGCAAGACCCACAAGAAGGTCTACTCGGAGCTCACCAGCGAGCACCCCATCGACCTGACCCGCTACCAGGTGGTCAACTGCTACATGGGGCGCGTGGGGATGATCAACTCCGGCGGGGCCTCCGGGCAGAACGACCTGGCCCAGGCGGTGCGCACCGCGGTCATCAACAAGCGCGCGGGAGGCACCGGGCTGATCTCCGGCAGGAAGGCCTTCCAGAAGCCGATGTCCGAGGGCGTCGAGCTCCTGCACGGGATCCAGGACGTGTACCTGGCCAAGGAGGTCACGGTCGCGTAAGCCCGACGCGCCTCGCGGCGCATCCCATAGCCTGCGGCGCATCGCGGGGAGACGAGAAGGACGCCTCTCTTCAGCCCACGCTGATTTCCCGTCCCTTCCACTCCACCTTTTTCCGGAACTTGGTGTGGGCAATGGAGCGGAAGAACACGAACAGGAAGAAGAGCACGGGCACGGGGAACAGGATCGCGGCCAGCGGAGAGAAACCGCCCGCTTTGCGGAACTGGCGATGGAGATGCGCCGCATGGAGGACCCAGACCGACAGGCTCGCGGCGGCAGCAGGGATCGAGAAGAGAAACCCGAGAAACAGCGGCAGGGACATGCAGGCCATCAGGCCCGTGATCCAGAGGGCGAGCAGGAGCACCTGCGAAGGCCGCGAGAGCCCCGAGGCGCGGGACAGGTTCTTGGTCCAGCCCTCCAGCAGGCTCTTCAGGCCCTGCGGGTACATCGAGAACTCGATCGTGCCCCTCCCGGCGTAGTTGAACACGGGGACCCCCCGACTCACGAGCAGCTTCCCGAGAGCCACGTCTTCCACCACGTCGGAGCGCACCGCTTGATGGCCACCGGCGCGCGCATAGTCCGCGCGGGAGAGGAGGATGCAGGGGCCGAAGCAGCCTGCGGGCCTGCCCGGCACGGATGACAGGGCAAAGGAGTCCAGCCCGATCATCACCGTTAGATTGCAGAAGGCCGAGAGGTTCTCGTAGGCGCGGCTGACCCGGTGCCACGGCTGGACGGACGTGGCTCCCCCGGTGCGCCGCCCCGCAGCCAGCAGGCGTTCCAGGGCATCAGGCTCCAACCGCACGTCTGCATCCAGGAAGAGGAGCAGTCCTCCCTGCGCGGCCCGGGCGCCGCAGTGGCACGCCCAGGTCTTTCCGCACCATCCCTGCGGCCGGGGAGGGGCCGCCAGGACCCGGCAGCCGTGCTGCTTGGCCAGCGCGGAGGTGCCGTCCGTAGATTCGTCGTCCACGACGATGATCTCCCCGGGCACGAGAATCTGCTTCCGCAGGGAGTCGAGCAGGGGCCCGATGCGGCCTTCCTCGTTGCGGGCGGGAATGACCACGGAGACGATCGATGCGCCGGGGGGTGCCGGGCCCGCGGGCAGCCCCCGCGTCCGCCAGAGCGCCAGCGCTCCGGCGATCCACAGGCCGGCAGCCAGGGTCAGTGCGCCCACGAAGAACAGCTGCCCGGTTCCCAACGTGCGCCACCTCCGACTCTGCTTACCATGATCGCCTTGCGATGATCAATCGGGCGCTGGCCTTGACGAGATCCCGATTATCCTTTTTCGTGTTCCCAGGAGGCGTACTATGCGTCGCTACGCGGTCATCGGCGCCGGGCTCGGCGGGCTTTCCGCGGCGCTCCATCTTTCCAGGCGTTCCTCTTGCTCGGTGGACCTGTACGAGCGGACTTCCCGACCCGGCGGCAAGGCCGGCTCCCTCTCGCTGGACGGCTTCCGGTTCGACACCGGGCCCACGCTCCTGACCATGGACTTCACCCTCCGCGACCTCTTCCACCTGCTCGGCGAGCGCATAGAGGACCACCTCGAGCTGGAGCCGCTGGATGTGTCCTGCGTCTACTACTACCCGGACGGAACGGTCTTTACCGCCTATACCGACGAGGACCGGCTCGTGCAGGAAATCGAGCGCCAGTTCGGCGCCCCGCCGCGGCAGACCCGTCGCTACTTGCGCCATACCCGAGGCACCTACGAGCTGGTCAAGGACGTGTTCCTGTTCGGGAGCTTCCACGAGCCCGACACGCTCGACCCCGACGCCCTGCAGGAGGCCGGCCGGCATTTCGGCAGGATCGATGCCTTCCGATCGATGCACGCCGCCAACGCCTCCTTCTTCCAGGACCCTCGCATGGTGCAGTACCTGGACCGCTACGCGACCTTCAACGGCTCCAGTCCCTTCCGGGCGCCGGCTACGCTCAATATCATCCACCACGTAGAGCAGTCCGGTTCTTCCGTGCCGGTGGGCGGCATTCACGAGATCCCCAAGGCACTCGCAGGGCTCCTGGACGCACGCGGGGTTCGTTTCCACCCGGCTGCCGAGGTCCAGCGCATCCTCACGGACGGGCGCACGGTCCGCGGGATCACGGTGGGGGGGGAGGACAGGGAGTACGACGCGGTGGTCTCGGACTGCGACGTGCGCACGACCTACGAGCGGCTCATGGGAACCCGCTGGGTCCCGGGGGCCCTGAAGTACCGCCTCGCCGAACCCTCGAGCTCCGCCCTGGTGTTCTTTTGGGGCGTGCGCGGGGAGAGCCGGCTCACCACGCACACGATCCTTTTCTCGGCGGACTACCGGGAGGAGTTCCGCGCCCTGTTCTCCCGCCTGCGCATGCCCGTGGACCCGACGGTCTACATCTACATCTCCAAGCGTTGCGCCCCTGCCGACAGCCCGGAGGGGTGCGAGAACTGGTACGTTATGGTCAACGCCCCGCGCTGCCGGGCGCAGGACTGGGACTCGGAGGTGGCACGGACGCGCGAGGCCGTCCTCTCCAAGATCGAAGCGCGCACCGGCCTGCGGGTCCGGGAAAACATCCTGTGCGAGGCGGTCAGGACCCCGCGGGATATCTGGCGCGACACCCACAGCTACTGGGGCAGCCTGTACGGGCTTTCCTCCAACGGCAAGATCGCGGCGTTCCTGCGGCAGGGTAACCGTTCCCGCTTCTTCAGGAAGCTGTACTTCTGCGGCGGCAGCGCCCATCCCGGCGGCGGCATCCCGCTCACCATCCTGTCGGGCGGCATCACGGCAAACCTGGTGGAACGACACGACGGGTGAAGCGCAGCTCGCGGCAGGCTGCGGCAGCTTCGGCGCAGCCACCTGCCCGGGCTCAGAGTTTCAAGCGTGTGACCCGCCCGTTACCAGGACCAGAATGAACACGGAGAGAAAAAAGAAAAACTGGAAGAGGAAGTTCATGGCGGGGAGGCGTGAGACCGTCTTGATCCCCAGCAGGAGATAGAAGCCGGCCAGCAGCAGGGAAATGGCTCCCCAGGCCGCGTAGTTGCGCA
>JAFGFV010000158.1 GCA_016930895.1 Spirochaetales bacterium
CGGCATCCAGATACGCGGCCAAGGTGGCGATCTCCTGGGCGAGGGTTTCGATATTGTCCATACCAAGCACTATACACCTGTGTAGCACAAAACGCAAGCCCTTTTCGCAGGAAATTCCCGCTCTCTTGCGCGCCGCCGCACCGGAGGGTCCGCCGGGAGCCAGGGGCCCGCGACAGGATCGGTGGCGACTCTTGGTTGGCGGGGTTCAGCGTTCCCACCCCTCGCGGCAACGCCCTTGCGGTCCGTCCATCTTTATGTTAATATTGGATTTAGGTTAAGTCCTTCCGGACGACGAGTTCGGGCGGACGAGGTGTCGGAGCACGCGCACTGGCTCGAGGGAGGGGAGGTAGACCAGTGGCCTCGATCTTCACGCTGGTTTGGTGCCGGGGAGAGCCCAATGCGCATTGCGCGGTCGGCAGTCGCTACGCTGTTTGCTTGTCTCGCGTCCCTCCTGCTTTCCTGCTCGCTCCTGATCGAGACCCCTGAGTACTCCATCGAGCTCACCGTCGAGCGGCCGGCATACAAGTCCGCGGAAGCTCAGGACGTGCGAATTACGTACAGGGTGGCGACCTCCGAAGAGGAGGATCTTCGGGCCCGGTACCAGCTCACAGGCACGGATGGGTCCGTGCTCGAGAGCGGGGTTATCTCGCCTGTCGTGTCAGGGGCCCCGCAAGTCAGAGACATCGACCTGTCCGGATACCCGGGTTTTGGCGAAGGCAAGTACGCCTTCCGCTTCGTCGGGCAGACTGGCGTGGGCGACGGGACCTACCAGGACCTCGCGTTCCTGGACAGAACGGTCGAGTTCTGGGTGGACGACACCCCGCCGGCGCTTCCGGTCATCGGGGTCGAGTCCGGCATGTACGGTGACGCCGCACTGACGGTGGAAGTCTCCCATCCTGAATGGGCCAGTCCCGCTGAGGGTGCCAGCCCCGTCGACGTTTTCTACACTCTGGACGGTTCTGCCCCGTCGTTCCTGTCGACCCGCTACCGGGGACCGATCCGCGTGGACAGCACTGCGGAGCAGGTCACCCTGAGGGCCCTGGCGCTGGACCGGGCCGGGAACGACAGCGGCGAGCCCACCCCCGCCGAGACCTATTCCTTCATGAGCGTCCTGCGCCTGGAACCTGAGGTGGTCGTTCGGCCACCGGGCTTCTGGCCCATCGACCTCATTGGATACGGGTACGCGGCCGTGGAGGACATGCACGTGGAGGTGTGGGACGGGATGGGCGACACGTCGATCTCGGCCGTGGCGGTGTCGCTGTATTCATACGATCCCTCCGACCCGGGGGACTTCCCGGTGGTCCAGGGTGCCACGCAGCGTCTTCGGGTGGCGGTGGATTTCGAATCCGTGATCGCGGGCGATCCCACGGTCGACCCGGGCACGGGCCGGGTGCTCGTCCAGAACACAGCCGAGCCCACCGCCCCGATCGTCGAGACCGAGCTGGAGATTCAGTAGAGCCGGGGCATGCAGTCGAAAGCCGGATCGAGGTCGGGTCGGCGCGGCAGGATCGCCTGGTCGATCGGAATACTCCTGTGTGCCGTGTTTTCCCCCGTCGTCCTTGCCGGGCCCGGCCCGGGCCTCTCGGAACAAGAGGGGGCGGGCTCCCCGGCGGTGCTCTTTCTATCCAGCACCCCGATCGGGGCACACGTGCTGGTAGACGGGGAAGCCCTGGAGGGGCTCACGCCGCTGCTGCTGCGCGGGTTGCCCGCGGGCCGGCACACCTTCGAGCTGCGCAAGGACGGCCACAGTCCCCGGGTGGTCACTGCGGTCCTCGAGGCCGGGGAGGTCCAGAGCATCAGCGTGGAGTTGGGCGGCGCGTACCTGCTGCCCTCATTCCCCGAGGAGGGCAGCGTGCAGGTGCATGGCTCCCGGGAGCCGGCAGAGGGGCGGCTCTTCCAGCTGCCCGAGGGAACCTACCGCATACGCCGGGGGGCCGATGGGATCCTGGAGGTCGAGCCCCGGTACCGCCACCAGGGGTGGCTGACCGGGGTGGACCTGGCGCTTCCCATGGCCCTCGCTTTTTCGGGGGTGCTCACCGCCCATGACCTGATCTACCCCAAGAGGAACGCCCTTCAGCTCGCCCCGGGGGCGTCCCTCGCCCCGGCCACGCTCACTGCCTACGGGGTCAGCCTGGCCCTGATCGGGCTGGAGGTTGCCCTGCGGGTCCACAGGTCACGTTTCCTCAGGTCGTTCGAATACTCCACGCTCCCTGTCCGGGACGAGGCCCGGAGGGCCCGGGAAGCTTTCGACAGGGCGGAGAGCCTTCTGTCCCTGGGCGAGCTGCAGGAGGCGCAGCGCTTCTACACGGTCGTGCTCGAGCAGCACCCCAGCTCGCCGCTGTACCCGGAGGCGCTGTTCAAGGTCGCCCGAATCCACGCCCTGAGCGGCGCAGAGACCATGGCGGCCATGGAGCTAAGGCTGCTGGTGGAGCGGTATCCGACCGTGGAGCTGTACGACAAGGCCCGCAAGACTCTGGCGGATCTGGCTCTGGCGCGCGGCGAGTACGCCCGCGGCCTTGAGGAGCTGGATGCCATCGTATTTGCTGATCCCCTGTTCGTTCCCGAAGAGATCGACCATTACCGGGCGGAAGTCCTGTCCGCGTGGGCGGGGGCGGAACCCGAGATCCTGCCGCGAGTCGCCGAGGCGTACCGGGGGCTCATAGAGCGCTACCCGGACTCGGCGGAGCTTCCCCGATACCGCTTCCAGCTCGCCCTGCATCTCCACCAGACCGGGCGGGAGCGGGAGGCCGCCGCGCAGCTCCAGCTGGTCCAACGGGCCGGGCTGGACCCCCAGCTGGCAGAGCGCATCCGCCAGCTCGAGGAAGAGCTCCGGCAGGCAGAGATCGAAAGGGAGCGGTGACGGTGGGGTTGTTGCGGGTCGGGCTGCCGGGGCGGGTCGGACCGCTGCGGCGGCTCGCGCTGCTGCTTCCGCTGTTCGTCATCCTGGCGGGGGTCGCGGCGGCGCCGCTCTGCGCGCAGGAGGCGGGCGGTGAGGAGGCGGGCGGCGCGGGGGCAGCCGGCAACCCCGCCGAGGCCGCGACGGGGCCGGCGGGCACCGCGTATCTGCTCCTGCGGGGGGAGATCGACGAGGCCGAGCAGGCGCTCGCGCGCAAGATCCTGGGGGCGGCAGGAGCGGTGGAGCGGGCGGACGTGGAGCGGCTGGAGGAGCTGTCTCGGAAAGCCCGCCTGTCGCTCCACGGGGACCTCATCGACCGCAGCGTGCTGCTGCTGATCCTCGCCGAGGAACGCCTGGCCCGGGACCGTCTCGCGGACAGCCGGGCTCACCGGATCGAGGAGATCATGGCAAGCCGCGAGCTGGAGGAGCGGGCGGCCAGGGCCGGCAGGGGTCGCACGGCGGCCCTGTGGGGCTCGCTGGGCACCGGCGCCGCTTCGTTCGCGGCCGCCTTCACCTTCTGGTACCTCAGTGAATGGCAGGACGAGCAGTACTTCCAGGCCGCCACGCTCGATGACGCGGTCAAGCACCGGACGTACTTCAAGGTGTTCTCTTTGATGAGCTACCTGTCTGCGGGCGTCGGCGTGCTGAGCGCAGGGATATCCATTCCCCTGCTTGCCGGGTCGGGGCGCTGACGTCCGACGGACGCCCGCGGGAGCGGCTCTACTTCTCCGTGAGGGCGTGGACCCCTGCCCAGTCGGCCGGGGGGGGATTACTCAGGTAGGCCCGGCAACGATCGTACAGCATGGCGGAGACCACGTCGCCGGGGATGTATTCCTGGACCTGCCGAAAACGGTCGGCGGCCTTCGCAAACTCACGCTGGTTGTACAGCTCGATCCCCGCGTGGTGGAGCTCCCATCCCTTGCGCTCCTCCTCGTCGAGACGAAGCTTGGCCGTGAAGATCCTCTCGCCCCGGGACTTCCCGTGGACCGCGACATTGTCAATGAGCCGGCATTCGAGGCTGCCGCTCACCAGCGCATACACGCTTTCCGAGAAGAGCAGGTTCTGCTTGTAGGTCTTGGTCAGGTTCTCCAGCCTCGATGCCAGGTTGACCATGTCGCCGATCACCGTGTAGTCCATCTTCTTCTCGGTGCCGATGTTGCCCACGGTGACCTCGCCGAACACGATCCCGATCCCGATGCGGAACTCGGGCTTGCCCCGGGAAGCCTGCTCGCGGTTGAACCGGGCGAGAGCGGCGTTCATGTCGATGGCGGTCAGCACCGCCTGCAGGGCATCCTCGTCGTGCTCGACCGGCGTCCCGAACACCGCCATGATGGCATCCCCGATGTACTTGTCCACGACTCCGCCGCGCCGCATGATCACGTCCACCATGACCGTGAAGTAGGCGTTCAGGGACTCGACCATCTCGTCCGGTCTCATGCCTTCGGACAGGGCCGTGAAGCCCCGGATGTCCGCGAACAGGACCGCCACGAACCCCTTCTTTCCGATCAGCATGGACTCGGGGTTGCGGAAGAATTGCTCGATCACGTCTGCCGGGACGTACTTCTGAAAGATGTTGCGGATCTTGTGCTCCCGCTTCTGGGCCAGGACGGCGTCGAGGGCATATTGCTTGATCTCGGAATAGGCCTTTTCCAGCTCCCCGACCGTCAGGTTGAAGGTGTGGGCCAGGGCGCCGATCTCGTCTCGGAACTCCACCTCCACGCGGGCCGACAGGTCGTGGGAGGCCATGATCTCCCGCATGGCCCGGGCCATGCGGGTCACGGGCCCGGTCAGATAGCGGGAGAAGAGGAGAAGCAGCACGACTGAAAGGGCGCAGGCAGCCAGGAGGATGTAGAGATTGCGGGTGGTGATCTCTGTGACCTCCTGGTAGAAGGCCGCGCTCTCCTCGCTGATCAGGCAGTACCACCCGAAAGGCACGAACACGAAGGCGCTGGCCACCCGCGGAACGCCCTGCAGCGACAGCTCCACCCAACCCTCGCGCCCCTGGGCGCGCAGCCCGATGAGGGTGCGCCGCTCCGTTTCCGTCAGGGCCAGCTCCCCCGTGGCGAACACGGTGTCTGCGCGTTCATCGACCGCGAAGATCAGCGCCGTCTCGCTGCCGGCGAGCGAACGGGCGTAGGCAAGGGAGGCCCGCTTGACCGCGGCGACGTACTCCGCGCGCCCGGTCAGCTCGTTGGCCACGAGCAGGTTCCACTGGTTGTCCATGTAGTTGCGCAGGTCCTGGGCCTTGAAGGCCAGGAACTCCACGGCCACGCGGGTGATGCCGTTGCGGGCGGAGAAGGAGGAGGCCAGGCTGCTCAGGACCAGGGTGGCCACGAGCAGGGGCAGCACCACCAGGATTATCTTGACGCGGATGCTCACGTTCTGCGCACACCTCGCTTCCGGGGTCTCCAGGGGAGTTTGGCACGCCGAGCGTCCGTTGTCTATGTTTCGAAAGCCGCGGGATCCAGTGGCGGCTTGGCCGGACCCCGCGGCTGGCCAACCGGGGTCTATCCCGGTATAATCGCACGCACGAGGCAGGGATGGATCCGAATCGACCGGCAGGTCCGTTGCACATCGACGAGGGGCGGGAGGTCTCCGAGAGCGAGAGGCAGGAGATCCTCAGTCAGATCGAGCGGGCCATCCAGGGAGAGCGCAAGCCCCTCGCGGAGGAGCTCGACCACCTCCAGGCCCGCAGGAAAGGCAGGCTGTTTCCGATCCTGGTCAACGTAGTGGCCGCCGTCCTGGTGGCGGCGGGGGCCTTCCTGTTTTCGGAGCTCTTCGAAATCCGCAGCGAGAGCATCACCCTCCGCTCCGCGGGCCTCGTGTCCGCCGAGGGGACGCTCCTCGAGACGCTGCGGCGGGAGTCTCAGGGCCAGATTCGGGACAAGGAGCTGCAAATCGCCGCCATCGAGAAGCGCCTTGCGACCATGGACGAGCAGACGGTGGCGCTGAAGGCCCGGTTCGAATCCGACCTCCGGGCCCGGGAGGAGGAGCTGCGCCGCCGGGTCGAGGCCGAGATGGTGGAGGAACGGGACCGCCTGGTGGCGGCTGGAACGACCGCCTCGGCGATCGATCGGCGGATCCGGGAAATGGAAGCCGAACGTGAAGCAGCCCTGCGCAACGAGCTGGAGCGCTACAGGAGCGATCTCCAGGCAGCCCTGCGGCAGAAGGAGCAGGAACTGGTGGAGTCGCGCCGGCAGCTGCAGGGGACTCTGGCCGCGGCCACCAGCGAGAGGGTCCGCCTGGCTTCGGAGATGACACAGCGGGAGGCGGAGCTCAGAAACCGTTTCCAGCGCGAGCGGGAAAGCCTCGAGCAAGAGGCCTCCGCCGCCGAGCAGCGCCTGGCTGCCCTCCAGGAGACCTACCGTCAGCAGCAGGTGCTCGAGGACCAGCTGAGCGGGCACTATCGCGATGCCCTCGATCGGCTTGCCGTTGGGGATCTCGCCGGTGCCGGCGAAGCCCTGGAACGCCTGAACCGGCTGCTCGACAGCCCGGGGCTGGCCCGGGTTCCCGGGCTTCTCGAGCGGCGCACCCTGGACCGGGCCCTCTCGAAGGCCCTGGAAGAGCTGATCGCCTTGCGGAGCGCCCCTGCGTCGCCTGGGCCGCCTGGGCCGCCTGCGCGTGCCGACGGGGCAGAACAGCTCGCCGCGCTGCAGCTGCGGGTGGCCCGTCTGGAGGCAGATCTGGCGGCTGCCGTCCGGGAGAACGCACGGCTGGAACGCTGGCGGGCGGAGGTGGACGCCCTGCACGATCGCTACGCCGAGGTTCGGGAGCGGGTCCTGCGTCTGACCACCCAGGGGGGCGAGAGCAGCCTGCGGGAAGCCGAGCAGCTGCTTTTGGCGGTCCTGCGAGACCCCGCAGCGACGGCCATCCTGCCGGGAATAGTCGGGCAGCTGGAGCAGGCGAGGGGACCCGGCGCGGCGCCCGGGCTGAACGCCGCCGAGCAGACAGGGCGGGAGGCCGCCCTGGTCGAGGTGCTCCGCTACCTGACGTACCTGTCCAGGGGAACCGGGGGTCGGGAGCTCGAGTCCGAGCTCATGGCCCAGGCCCGGACCGACCCGCTGTACGGCGCCGTGATCCGGGAGATCCAGGTCCTGCTCGCCGGGGGCGGCCCTTCCGGGGAGGTGGTCTCGCCGTACCGGCTCCTCGGCACTGTGGCCTCGGTCTCCGGGTCCCGGGTAACGGTCGAACCCCTGGGGGACGTTCCTGCAGCCCCGGGAGCGACCGTGCAGATCCGCCGCAGCGACGGGCTGGAGCAGGAGATCCTGATCGCCCAGGGCACGGTGGAGCAGCTGCGAGGAGGCAGGATCTACGCCCGGGTGGACACCGTGGCAGCCGCCGGGCGGGGCCCGCAGAAATGTGACCTCGTGTACATCGCGCCCTCAGCGGCCGAGGGGAGAGCCGGCGAGTGATGTACCCGCTGATCGCCTTCGCCCTGGCCGCGGCGCCCGCGCTGCTGCTCGTCCGTTACTACTACCGTCAGGACCGCTCGCGCCCCGAGCCCAAGGGCCTGGTGCTGCGCGTGTTCGTCTTCGGGGTCCTGTCCGCGTTCCTCGCGATTCCCCTCGAGCTCCTGGTCGACGTGTTCCAGGGCCTGTTCAGGGCCCATCCGATCCTGTACGCGGCGTTCAAGGCCTTCGCGGTGGCGGCCCTCGTGGAGGAGTATTTGAAACTGACCGTAGTCCGGCTGTCGGCGTATCGCAGCCCGTACTTTGACGAAGTCATGGACGGGGTGGTCTACACCGTGGTCGCCAGCCTGGGGTTCGCCTGCATGGAGAACATCCTGTACGTGATGGGCGGGACCCTGTTCACCGCCCTGGCGCGGGCTTTCACGGCCGTGCCCCTGCACGCCACCGCCTCGGGGTTGATGGGCTACTACGTGGGCAGATCCAAGTTCGCCCTGGATCCGGGCGCGGAGCGCAGGCTCCAGAACCAAGGGCTGCGGATCGCCATCCTGATCCACGGCACCTACAATTTCCTTCTGTTCATGGGGCCCCAGTGGGGCCCGGTCTCCACCCTGGGCATCGTGCCCTTGATGGTAATGGCTTTCCTGCTGCTCCGTCGCCGAATCCGGGCTGCCACGGCGGAGGACAGGGCGGCGGGCCGAACGGCCCTGGATGCCGGCTGAGTCGACCACCCCAACTGCGAACGAGGAGAGAGGATGCGTGCTGCGACGACCACGATGGCCATGAGAATCTGGGGAATCCTGGCGCTCGCCGCCTGCGCTTTGGGGGGCCTGCCGGCCCAGGCCCAGAGTCCGGCCCCGTGGGCGCACGGCAAGAGCCGGCCGCAGGATCTGACCGTGGTGCTCGCGACGATCGATCCCGCCGCGCCGGTCTACACCTGGTGGGGACACACGGCCCTCATCATCGAGGACACCCGGCTTGGAGAGAGCCGGCTCTACAACTACGGGCTGTTCACGATCGAGCGGGAGGACTTCGTGGCCAATTTCGCCATGGGCCGGCTCTGGTTCCAGGTAGGGGCGGCCCAGCCGCGCCGGGAGCTGGAGTACAACGCCCGAATGAACCGCTCGATCCGCCTCCAGACCCTGGATCTTGCCCCGAACAAGAAGCTGGAGATGGCGGAGTTCCTCGAGCGCAATATCCTCCCCGAGAACCGGGTGTACCTGTACGACCACTACTACGACAACTGCGCCACCCGGGTGCGGGACGTGATCGACAAGGCCGTGGACGGGCAGCTGTTCGC
>JAFGFV010000159.1 GCA_016930895.1 Spirochaetales bacterium
ACCGCCCACCCGAAGGCGGACCACTTGTCCGCCAGGGGTTCCGGCTCGTTGACCTGGGCGGTCGTGCCGGAGATCTGCAGCCGGTTCCGGTCCACGATGGCCACCAGGTTGTCCAGCCGGTAGTGGGCAGCGCTCATGGCCGCCTCCCAGTTGGAGCCTTCGGCCAGCTCCCCGTCGCCGAGCAGGCAGAACACTCGGGAGCTCCGTCCCGCGAGCCTGGCCGCCAGTGCCAGTCCCACGGACACCGACAGCCCGTGCCCCAGTCCGCCGGTGTTGTGCTCCACCCCCGGGACCTTGCGGGTCGGGTGGCCGATCAGCCGCGACTGGAACCGGTTCGCGGTGCGGAGCTCCGAGGGGTCGAAGAAGCCCCGGTCAGCCAGCACCACGTACAGGGCCTCCACGCTGTGGCCCTTGCTCTGGATGTAGAAATCGCGCTCCAGGGATTCCCAGTTCGCCGGCGAGATGTCCATGACGGAGTTGTACAGGACGTTGAGGATGTCCACGCAGGACAGAGAGCCCCCCGTGTGGCCCGCCCCGGCCTGGTAGATGAACTCGAGAACCCCCCGGCGGTACGCGACCGACTTGCGCCGCAGCTCATCGGGGCTCATGCAGGTAGGTGTCCCACCCGAGGTAGCGGGTGAATGCCTCGGCCAGCACCCCGGCGGTCCGGGAGCGGGTCATGATCACGTGGTGCTC
The DNA here is from genome assembly GCA_016930895.1 of Spirochaetales bacterium. The sequence goes on from JAFGFV010000159.1 coordinate 697, forward strand.
GAATCCCTGCCGGCAGATGTGCTGCAGCAGGCTCTGCAGCCCCGGCACCTCGACCACCGCCCGGCTGCCGAAGGTGTCCAGCGGGTCGTCGGTAAAGGAGCCTTCGCCCACGTAGGCCCGGATGGTCCCCGCCGTATCGTCGGTGGACAGCCGCCCGAAGGTCAGGGGTCCCTCCGGCGCGCGCCCTTCCAGGGCACCCACGGTGTTCGCCTCGCCCACCGTGGTCCCGAGGATCGGGGCCGTGGATACCGTCGCCAACCCGCCGGTCAACGACTTGGGCCAGTTGCCGCAGTGGAAGAACACGCACTTGTCGTCCTGGTCCCCGTAGTTGTTGTTCCAGTCCACGATGCCCGCCGGCGCCCCGGCGGCGTGCTGCATGGCGTACATGGTGAGCGCCCCGGTCACGTCCACTTCGCAGGCACTGGGCAGCATCTCCTCGCTGAGCATGCTCATGATCACGCAGGGGTTGATGCCGACGTTTTCCTGAATCGAGGTCCAGCACTGAATGGCGAGGGCGTCGACGGCGTTGCCGGCGATCCAGTCCCGCAGCACCACGCCGAGCCTGCCCAAGGTGGTCAGCCGGTCCGGGGGGACTCCCTGCACCGAAGCATACGCGGATATGCGGGCGATTTCCGCTTTGACCTTGGGGTCGCCCTCGGGGAGCTTGCCCATGGAACCGAGGATCTCCGACAGGTCGACGGTGGACACCGAAACCCCGTAGCGTTCCAGGATCTTCTCGCTGTAGCGCACCGTGTTGAAGGCGCTCGGCCGCGCGCCCACCGCTCCCAGGCGCACCCGGCGCATCCGGGCAACCACCCGGCACACCGCGAGGAAGCGCAGCAGGTCCTCCCGGAAGGAGTCCGAGTCGAGCGCCGAGACGTGCCTGGTGGTCAAGGAGTAGGGGATCCCGTATTGGGCCAGGTTGTTGCAGACCGAGATCTTGCCGCAGAATCCGTCCCTGCGCGTGGCCGGCCCCAGCCTGGCCGGGTCGTCGGGACAGGCCTGGACCAGCACCGGACAGCCCAATCCCGACAGCCGCAGGGTGTCCGCCACCGCCTTTTCGTCGCCGAAATTGGGCAGTACCACCAGGATGCCCTCGATGGCGTCGCGGTTCGCCTGGAACAGGTCCGCGCACTTGCGCGCATCGGCGAAGCTCTCGATGCCCCCCAGCTTGGTGTCCGACTCGGACACCATGACCGGCTCGATCTCCAGCTCCGCGAACAGGGCGCTCACCGCTTGGCGCGCTTGTGTGACCAGATGATCGGGGAAGAAGTCCCGGTTTCCGAAGATCACCCCTAGAGTCGCTCTGGCGTGACTGCCGTCCATAGGCCCTCCTGCTGCGGTCATCCTGAACCAAGATCCTCGGAAGCACAAGGGCGTCTGCGCCCCGGGCGTCCGGGCCGCGGGCTGCGGATGGACGTTGACTGCGTCCAAGCGTGGCGGTAGATTGTGATCATGATACAGTCGAAGCGGCTATCGGCGCGGGTCTTGGTCGTGTCGGTCATCCTGGCCGTGGCCTGCGGCGCGTTCGCCGGCGCGACCGAGATCGTGCTGATCGACGATTTCTCCGGGGAGAGCTCGCTCCTCGGGACCCGCTGGGAAGGATTCACGGACCGGGTCATGGGCGGCAAGTCGGACATCGCCACCGGGGTGGACCGCCAGGAAGAAGAGCCGTTCCTGTACCTCCGCGGAAACGTGTCCCTCAAGAACAACGGCGGCTTCATCCAGGTCAGGCTGCTGATGAACGAGAACAAGAAGCCCTTCGCCGCCGGCGCTTACAGCGGACTGGCGCTGCGGGTGCGCGGTCGCGGTCCGGGCTACTACGTGCAG
>JAFGFV010000023.1 GCA_016930895.1 Spirochaetales bacterium
GGCGAAGACGCCACGGCAGGAGCCGAGGGCGAAGACGCCTGGCTTCTGAGCCAGGGCGAAGACGCCTGGCTTCCGAGCCAGGGCGAAGACGCTGCGCCAGCAGGACCCAAGGGTGAAGAGGCTGCGCCAGCAGCGGGTGCCGTCCCCCCGCAGACCGAACCGGGCCGCGCCGGCGAGCCACCCAGCGGCCAGGACCTCCTTGAGGAGCTGGCACAGGGGCTATCCACCGATGTCGTGGAGCTGGGCGATACGGGGGCCGCCGACACCGACATGCTGTCGGGAAAACTAACCGGCTTCGCCACCCTCGCGTTCCCCGGACACCTCGGCACGGTGTCAGCCACGCTCCGGGTCCCCTTTGGAGTCACCAACTTCTCGGACGAATCCCTGGACCTCACCCTAACCTCTGTGATCCATGAGGGCCGCGATCTCCTCGCCAGACCCGTGAGGGCTCGCATCGCTTCCCAGGAAGCCGGCGGGCTGGAGGCCGTGCTGCACCTGCCGTCGGGACTGCAGCCGGGGGAGCATCGCCTCCCCATCTCGGTGGCGTTCGCGGATCCCGAGGTGCGGATTTCACCGCTTCGGGGAGAGCTGCAGCTCAGCTACGCCCCTTCCGCGGCCGTCGGCGCCAGGTGCGCGGCCTTGCTCTCCACCTACTGGCTGTATCTCGTAATCGCCGCGATCGTGGCCGCCCTCGTGGTGTTCCTGGTCGTTTTTCTCCGCAGCCGGATGGCCGACGCGTCCTTCGCCGGCTTCTATGCGGGCGGCCGCCGCGGCCGCAAGCGGGGCAGACCGATCATCATGCGCGTTCAGGAGCAGAACTCCCAGATCGGCTCCCGGAACATCCACCGCCTCCCGCCGAAGAGCTCCCTCAGCGTCGGGGGAGACGGTTCGGCGTTCCTCATCTACTTCGTGCAGATGCCCCGGCGGATAGGGGTGCTCAAGAACGATGGGAAGCAGCTGGTGTTCGTCCCGACCAAGACGGAATACTTCGTCGAGCTGACCGGACCGCTGCCTGACTGTCTGGGCAAACCCATACGGGCCGAGTCCATCCGCGGCTATCCGGTGGTGTTCTCGTTTCACGAGTACGTCTCTCCGCTCGAGGAGATCAACCGCCTGATGCGGTCCATCCACCACGAGGGAACGTACCCTCTGAAAGCAAAGCCCAAGGGCTCCTGAGCGCCCGCGACTACAGCCGCTCGGCTGGCGACTACAGCCGCTCGACTGGCGACTACAGTCGCTCGACTGGCGACTACAGTCGCTCGGCTGGCGACTACAGTCGCTCGGCTGGCGACTACAGTCGCTCGAGTACCGTCAGGGCTGTCCTTCGCACGGCCGGATGGGGGTCGTCCTCGCTCAGCTTCTCCACCCTCTCCCGCAGGGAGCGCAACCGGTTCTTGCCGATTCCCCGCAGGGCGTACATCCGCACGCCCACGTCCGGGTGGGTCAGGAAGCGGGCGAACAGCTCTCCGAGTCCGGAGGACTCTTGAGTAGACAGAATCCGAACCGAAAAGCCCACCACTTTCTGGTCCCGGTTCCCCCACTCCCCGTCGATGACCGTCTCGATGGTCTTCAGGCTGCCGGGAAGATCGCTCTCGCACAGGGAAAGGAGCGCCTCCTCGCGGTACGGAAGGGCGGCCAGCCGATCCGCATACAGCTCGCGCAGATACCCAACGGCGGCAGGCGCGCCGATCCGACCGAGAGCCCGGACCGCCTCGATGCGCACGCTTCTGGCAGGGTCGTTCCGCGCTTTGTAGATCAGGATCTCCACGGAGCCGCCGGCGTCGGGATTGGCAAGTGCCCTGGCGGCGGCAGCCCGTACGCGCTCGTTCGAGTCCCGCAGGCCCTGGTGGAGAAGCTCCTCGACCTCCCCCATGCCGAAGTGGGCCAGGGCGGAAGCGGCGTAGACCTTGAGCAGGCTGTCCTGCTCGCGAAACATCTCCCTCAGCACTCCGACCGCACGGGGGGCTCCGATCTCCCCCAACGACGTGGCCGCGTACATCCGCCAGGTTCGCTCGGCTCCGCGGTCACCGACGATCTCCATCAGGGTCTCCACCGCGGGCTCGTGTTGGAGCTGGCCCAGGGCGAGGATGATCTCCGGCTTGAGGCTTTCCGGGTACTCCGGGTCCGCCAGCTTCTCCATGAGCAGCGCTCCGCTGCTGCCGGAGCCCAGCTGGCCAACGGCGAGCAGTGCGCTCTCCACCACCCGCTCGTCCGCTCCGGCCAGGTCGCCCCCCTCGATCAGACGGACCAGCTGGGGCTCGGCTGTCGTGGATTCGATTGCCCCCAGGTAGCGAATCAGCGCGACCTGTAGGGCCGGATCTTCCATCTCCTCCGCGCCCAGGAGGCTCACTGCGGCCCCCTCCAGCCCCCGGTTCCGCCGAGCGCCGAAGAGCTCGAGTACCGCGGTGCGGACCGCCGTGTTCAGGCTCTCCGAGAACAGGTCGCCCAGCTCCCGGTCCAGGGACTCCTCCTGCGATTCTCCGACTGCCTTGATGACTTTCAGAATCTCCGAGTCGATCCCGTAGCGCAGCACGTCCC
>JAFGFV010000160.1 GCA_016930895.1 Spirochaetales bacterium
CAGGGGGACAGCCTGCCCATCGCCCTGGACCGGGCCGTCCAGTTCGTTACTCTGGCGATCAAGGCGAGTTTCGGCTACGACCTGCCCCGGCGCGATGGGGTCCTGCTGGAGCGGGTCCTGAGCAGCCTGCGGGCCCCACTCACCTCGATGAGCTACCAGCTGGCGGACTGGTAGCGACGAGGAAAAGGACAAAGGAGCAAGAGTATGTTCGACGAATCCTCCGCAGGTGCCCGCGAGTTGCAGCCTGCCGTGATCCAGGGTCTGCGAGGCCGATTCGTCACCGGGCTCCCCTGGTTCGACTCCGTCGTGCCCGAGGGCGTGCCCGTCCCTTCCTCGATCGTGCTCTCCGGACAAAGCGGTACCGGGAAGCCCTTCGTCGGGCTGGCCGTCGCGGCCGCCTGGCTTCGGCAGGGAGGCCGGGTGATCTTCGTGCCCATGCACTGCACCTATCCGGCTCTGTTCCAGAAGGGGCTCCGGGAGCTGCTCGGTACCGATATGCGGGACTACTCCGGGTCCTGGCGCTTCGTGCTCTTCGATCCGGAGATGGACCTCCGCAAGCCGCTGGCGCAGGCCGCCGGGGAAGGGGCGATACGGGCCAACCTCGTGAACCCGGCGGGACTGCGGGAGGCGCTGGCCATGGCGTCCGCCGCCCTCGACGGCACCGGCCCCATCCTGGTCTACGCCGTAGCGGTCAACCTTCTGCTCTTCTCGCACAGCTTTGGGAGCCAGACCTTCGAGACGCTCCTGGACACGGTGCGCCATCCCGGAAGCTGGACCTATCTGATCGCCATCAGTTCCAGTATATTATTGAAGATGGGATTGATGATCGAACAGGCGGCGGACCACCTGTTCGTGATGCAGAGGTTGCCGCGGCAACGCAACGTCTACCTGCGCGCCCAGCGGGTGCGGGGCGCGGCCTTTTTCAGCCGGGCCGTGCCCGTCCCGGCGCAGCCGGACTACCTCGAGGATCTCAAGAACGAGGCGGTGGCCTCGCGTCGGATTCTCATCCCCGTGGTAAGCAAGATTTAGGAGGACGACCATGCCAAGAGGAGACGGAACAGGACCCGGCGCCGGCGGCGGCGGCGGGAGAAGCGGCGGCGGCCGCTCCGGTGGAAGTGGAAGAGGCGCCGGCGGTGGCCGGGGAGCCGCCGGAGGCGGCCGAGGAGCCGCCGGGGCCGGCGGCGGGGTCGGCAGCGGGGGCACGGGACGCGGGCGCATGGGCGGGACGCGACCGGGTTCCGGCCCCACGGGAGACTGCGTGTGCCCTGCCTGCGGCGCGACCGTACCGCACCAGAGAGGGGTGCCGTGCTACGATCTGACCTGTCCCAAGTGCGGCTCGCCCCTGGCGCGGGCATAGGTAACCAACCCCTGGCGCTCGATCACGAGCGGGGGGAGAACTGAAGAGGAGAAAGAATGGCGGAGTCCGAACGAATCATGAATGCTCTGCGCCAGGTCATGCACCCGGAGATCAAGCGCAGCGTAGTGGAGCTAGGAATGATCAAGGCCGTGGAGGTCGACGAAGTCCAGGCCTTCGTGACCCTGGCTCTGCCCTTCAAGGAAATTCCGATCCGGGAAGAACTGGTCGCCGCCGTGCGGCAGGCCGCCGAGCGGGCGTGCCCGCAACACAGCATCGAGGTGCGCCTCGTGGAGATGAGCCAGCCGGAGCGCGCCGCGTTCATGGCCGCCTCCGAAGGAGGCCCGGGCCCGGCGCAATCCGCCAACCGAATCCAGAGGGTGATCGCCGTGCTGAGCGGCAAGGGGGGGGTCGGCAAATCCTCGGTGGCCTCCCTGCTCGCGGTGGTCCTGCGGCGGCAGGGCAGGAGGGTGGGAGTCCTGGACGCGGACATCACCGGACCCAGCATCCCCAAGATGTTCGGTCTGCACGCCCTTCCGCCTCCTACCGAGGCGGGCATCCTGCCCGCCGTAACCTCCACCGGCATCGCGGTGATCTCGATCAACCTGCTGCTGCAGGACGAGAGGCGGGCGGTCATCTGGAGAGGTCCGCTGATCAGCGGGGCGATCAAGCAGTTCTGGACCGACGTGGTATGGGGGGCGCTGGACTACCTGGTGGTGGACCTGCCGCCGGGTACCTCGGACGCTTCGCTCACGGTCATGCAGTCGATCCCCTTGAACGGCGTCGTGCTGGTGACCTCTCCGCAGGACTTGGCGGGGATGGTCGTGGCCAAGGCGGCCCACATGGCCGACCAGATGAAGGCGCCCATCCTCGGGCTGGTCGAGAACATGAGCTACCTCCACTGCCCCAAGTGCAACGAGCGGATCGAGGTATTCGGGCCCAGCCAGGCCGAGCATGCGGCCAGGTCCATGGGCGTGCCGCTCCTGGGACAGCTGCCGCTGGATCCCGAGCTGGCCCGCCACTGCGACGCAGGGCAGATCGAGGCCTACCTGGCGGAGTCGTTCCTGCCGATCGCCGAAGCGGTGGTCGAGCGGCTTCCGACCGCGGAGGCGGAGCCCAGCCGGTAGCGAATGCGCACGTATCTGGACTGCTATCCCTGCTTCCTGCGCCAGGGGCTCGAGGCCGCCCGGCTCCTGGGAGCGGACGACGAGGCTCAGAAGCAGGTGCTCGACCGGGTGCTGGAGATACTCCGGCACGTCGAGCTTTCCTCGACCCCGCCGCAGATCGGCGACGAGGTTCATCGCATGGTGCGGGAGCTCCTGGGCGACGGGGACCCCTACCGGGGGTTCAAAGAGGACACGACCCGGGCGGCCCTGGCCCTGGTTCCCAAGCTTCGCGAGCTGCTCGCGAACGCCGAGGACCGCCTCGAGACGGCAGTGCGGCTGAGCATCGCCGGAAACATCATCGACGCGGGCCTGGGGGCCGCGCGGGAGCTGTGGCCGGTGGTGCAGCGGGTGCTGTCCATGCCGCTGCTGCCCCCCGGACAGATGGCAGTCCTCCGCCAGCGGCTGTCCGAAGTCGGGCAGGTCCTCTACCTCGGGGACAACGCCGGGGAAACCGTCTTTGACCGCCTCCTGGTCGAGACCCTCGGCGTGCCGGTCCTGTTCGTAGTCAAGGACGGACCGGTTCTCAACGACGCGACCATGGAGGACGCCCGGGCGGCGGGCCTCGACCTGGTGGCGAGCCTGGTGAGCAACGGCTCCGATTCCCCGGGAACGATCCTCGAACGCTGCTCGGAGGAGTTCCGGGAAGCCTACGGGCAGGCCGGGCTCGTCCTGGCCAAAGGACAGGCCAACTACGAGACCCTCAGCCAGGAAGGGCCCAAGGTGTTCTTCCTGCTCCAGGCCAAGTGCCCGGTGATCGCCCGCGATCTGGGGGTCCCGGTGGGCAGCATCGTGCTGCGCCAGGGTGGATGGTGAGCCAGTGGACGAGTTCGAAGCCTTGATCGAAGAGCTGGAGCGACTGGTCGGGGAGGAGGAGCGCTCGGTGTATTCGGCGACGGTCATCGAGCACTACCACAACCCGAGAAACCTCCGGCGCATGGAGCAGGCGAAAGGCTTCGCCGTAGTGCGGGGCTGGTGCGGCGACACCATGGAAATTTATGTCGTGCCCGACGCCAAGGGGCGGATCCGCGAAGCCTCGTTCGTGACGGACGGCTGCGGCCCTACCCTGGCGTGCGGGAGCATGCTGACCACCATGGTCTGCGGAAAATCCCTCGAGCAGGCAAGGCAGATCACCGCGCGGCAGCTGATCGACGCGCTGAACGGCCTGCCGGAGGAAAGCGTGCACTGCGCCGAGCTGGCCGTCAACACCCTGGGAGCGGCCCTCGCCAAGGTGGGCGATGGTGAGAGCTGAAGGGGGGTCGGGGCGGGCCGCCTGCCTCCTGCTCGCGGCCCTGGCGGCGCTCGCGGCCGCGGGGCTCTTCGCGGACTCGGGACCGGGTCCCGCTTTCCGCACGGCGCCCCCCGGGGCCTGTCCGTCGCCGGGAGGGGAGGACCATACCGTGAACCTGATCGTGGTCTACGACAACAATCCGTACGACGAGCGCCTGCGCACGGCCTGGGGGTTCGCCTGCCTGGTGACGCACGGGGATTCGACGGTCCTGTTCGACACCGGCGGCGACGGAACGCTCCTGCTCGCGAACATGAGAGCCCTGGGGTTGGACCCCCTTCAGATCGATGCAGTGGTGCTGTCGCATATCCATTCCGATCACACCGGCGGTCTGTCGGCCCTTCTGGCGGCCGGCGCGCGGCCCGTGGTCTACGTACCGGCCGCCTTCCCTCGCTCCTTCAAGAACGATGTTCGGCGGGTCACCCGTCTGGTCGAGGTGACGCGGGCGCAGGAAATCCTGCCGGGGATCCACAGCAGCGGGGAGGTCAACGGAGGCATCGTCGAGCAGGCCCTGGCCGTCGAGAGCGCGGCCGGGCTGGTGGTCGTGACCGGCTGCGCGCACCCCGGCGTCGTGGAGATGGTGCGGCGCTGCAAGCAGAGCCTTCCGGGTGAGGTGGCCTGGGTGATCGGGGGCTTCCACCTCGGGGGCGCCAGCGAACCCCGGATCCGGGGGATCATCGACGAGCTGCGACGGCTGGGCGTGCAGCGATACGCCCCCTGTCACTGCACCGGCGACAAAGCCAGGCAGATGTTCGCCGAGAGCTTCGGTCCGGCGTACTCGCCCGCAGGGGCGGGTTGGACACTCAGCCTGCCTGCGCCATAGCTCCGAACCCTGACGGATTGGCTGACACGGTGCCTGTCTTAGTATATTGAAAGTGAGAGAAACGGAGTGTCAGCAATGGAAAAGGTCGGCGTTGCCTTGGGCGGAGGGGGCGCCCGCGGGCTGGCCCACCTCGGCGTCCTGCGGGCCCTCCGGCGCGATCCCCGATATCTCCCGACGATCATCGCCGGCACATCGGCCGGAGCCATCGTGGCCTCCCTGTACAGCTGCGGTTTGCCGCAGGGGGAGATCGAAGAGGCGGCCCAGCGCTTCAACTGGTTCCGGCATGTCATCAGGTTCTCGGATACGGTCAGGGAGGTGATGCATGGCGAGCGGGGCGGCCTGGTCTCGAACGCGGCGCTGGGGGACACCATCAATGCCCTGGTCGACTACCGGGGCTTCGACGATCTCCAGACGGACCTCGCGATCGTGGCTGCGGACATCGAGCACCAGCGGCGGGTCATCTTTGCCTCCCGGCAGGCAGCGCAGCGCATGGATCGAGAGGAGCTTCACAGCTTCCTGCCGCCGCCCGAAGGCTCCAAGCCGGGCTGCGAGACCCTGGTGATCTCGGACTTCCCCGACATCGGCATGGCGGTCCGTGCCAGCTGCGCCGTCCCCGGGATCTTTCTGCCCGTGGAGATCGAGGGGATGCGCCTCGTGGACGGCGGAGTCGTCGACCAGGTGCCCGTGGATGTCGTGCGGGCCATGGGGGCGGAGCTGACCATCGGAGTCAGCCTGTCTCTGGCGTTCATGCCGAAAAAGGTAAACAGCGCCGTAGCCTCGATGGCCGGGATGATCGCGACCCTGGCGATCCACCAGCACCGCAAGAGCCTCGAGCTCGCCGACATCGGGTTCCAGCTCTCCGGCATCGACAAGAGAAGCCTGGTCGACCCCAGGCAGCTCGACCTGATCGACCAAGGGGAGCGGGAGATGAGCTACTGGCTCGAACGGTTGGAGCGCCGCCGGGGCCGGGTGGCCCGTCTGGTCCGGCCGCTCAGGGAGGCCCTCTCCGGCCGCTACGCCGGCCGTTCCACGGACAGCGGCGCGCAATAGACCCGGATCAGCTCGCGGCGCCGCACCACGCCGAGGCCGGCGCCAGGCTCGCCACCCCTTCGACGCCGTAGGCGGCCAGCAACACCCCGTTCATGAACATCCCCAGGGCGTGCCGGCCGGACCCCGGCCGCATCAGCTTGACCCACGTGGTGCTCAACCCGCTGAAGCGCCCGTGGTTCAGGGTCCCGGCGACGATGAGCCGCTCCGGACGATCCTGCCGCATGACCTGCTCGTGCGGCTGTCGGCTCCCGGTGTAGCATGCGAGGGTCAGCACCGTGCGGTAGGAGAAGCTGATCCGCCGATAGTACAGGGCGTAGCTCAGGTCTCCCTCCCGACTCAGGCCATACCCGGTGAGCACGACGGTAAGTCCTTCCGCGTACATCCTCCGCACCTGGTCCGGGGCCAACCTGACTCCGGGAAGCTTGGCGATGTCCTCGTACAGCGCGCCCAGGGCGCGCTCGTCGAAATCCCTGAGGGCGCTCAGGTCCAGGTGAACGTTCGGCAATCCGTTTCTCCTCGAGAGGCTGCGGCCAGAAAAAGGCCAGCGGAGGCAGTGTCGCATGCATGGGACCCGCCCGCAATCAGGAAAGGGTATGATTCTGGGCTCGCCCATCGGTACCATTGGCCGGCCGGGGCTAGTCCTGAGGCTCCTGGCGTTTGTACACGCCGCGGCAGACCTGCTATAATCACGATCGGAAAGGAGGAGCGGAACATGGCCATGGAGCTTCGAGCGAACTGCGCCTATGCGCTGGTAGCCCCCACGAGCATCGGGGTGCGCATCACCCCCGTGAACCGCCAGCCGGTCCACTGCAGCGACACCTTCCTGATGCAGGCAACGAGCGCCGAATCCAACGCAGCCAGCGTCTGCTCCTACCTGGGCCTCCGGGTCAAGCTGCTGACCCGGTTCGTCAAGGGCAGTCCCATCGCCCGGTTCATCAAGGACAACCTCGCCAGCCGGCACATGGAATACGAGGGGGCCGACGTCGACCAGGGAGATCCCTGGGGGTACCGCCACCAGATGAACATCGCCGACAGCGGGTATGGCTCGCGCGGTCCGCGCGTGCACAACGACCGCGCGGGAGAGGTGGGCCGGGGCCTGTCCGCTCGGGAGTTCGACCTGGAGCGCATCTTCGCCGTCGAGGGTGCGCAGATGATGCACCTCTCCGGGCTCATCGCGGCCCTCTCGCCCGAGACCGGTGCCTTCTGCCTGGAGCTGGCTGCAGCCGCGAGGAAGCATGGCACCCGGATCTGCTTCGACCTCAACCATCGCGCCTCCTTCTGGAAGGGGCGGGAGGCGGAGCTCGGCCGCATCTTCGCAGAGATCGCCGCCCAGGCGGACGTCCTCGTGGGCAACGAGGAGGACTTCCAGCTGTGCCTGGGCATCGAGGGCCCGGAGGCGGGGGGCAGGGGGGTCGCGGCCAAGATCGAGAGCTTCAAGGGCATGATCGCCCGGGCGCGCGCGAGCTTCCCCAACGCAGCCGTGTTCGCCACCACCCTGCGGGAGGTGGTCAGCGCCAACACCCATCTCTGGGGGGCCATCCTTGCCGCCGGGAAGGGCTGGCACACGGTGGAGCCTCGGGAGATCACCGTGCTGGACCGCATCGGCGGCGGGGACGGGTTCGTCGGAGGCATGCTCTACGCCATCCTGCGGGGATGGGAGCCGGAGAAGTGGGTGCAGTTCGGCTGGGCCTGCGGCGCGCTCACCACCACGCTTCTGAGCGACTACTGCCAGCCCGCGGACGAGGAGCAGGTCTGGGACGTGTGGAAGGGCAACGCCCGGGTGCGGCGCTAGCCGGGGGCGGGGCTCTCCGGTCGTTTGCTCACCGAATCGTAACCCTGCCCCAATTCAATCCTAACACACAACGGCCATGGTTTGGCGAAGAGGCACTGGCACGTGGCACTGCGAACAGCCCGAAAAGGGGCCGCTGCCCCGGCACCGGCGCAGGCTGAACCAAGGGCGCTTCGACAGCGGCCGGTCTACGAGCGCATGGCGGCGCTGCTTCGGGATGCACCGGTGGTCCAGCTCACCGACCTGAGCCGGATCGTGGTATTCAGCGATCTCCATATGGGCGACGGAGGTCGGGGCGACGACTTCAAGGACAACGCCGGGTTCTTCTCGTTCCTCCTCAGGCACCACTACCTCCCACGAGGCTACACTCTCGTCCTGAACGGCGACATCGAGGAGCTCCACAAGTTCTCCTACCGGCGCATCCTGGAGCGCTGGGAAGATCTCTACAGCCTGTTCGGGGAGTTCGCGGCCAGGGGACGATTGTACAAAACGGTGGGCAACCACGATGACTACCCCTTTCGGACCATGGCCCTCGCAGGAGCCCTGCGGGCTCGAATTCCGTACACGAACTCGGCCCTGAGGCTGCAGTACGGCGAGGATTCCATCCTGATCTTCCACGGCCACCAGGCCTCGCTTCTCCTGCGGCACCTGAACCGCTTTCTCGCTCTGGGGCTGCGCTACGTTCTCCACCCCCTCGGGATCCGCAACATGTCGATCTCCGAGGACCGCCAGATCCGCTTCCGGACCGAACGGCGGGTGTACAGCTTCTCCTCCCGGCAGAAGATCATCTCCGTGATCGGACATACCCACCGGCCCCTGTTCGAGTCCCTGTCCAAGGTCGATACGCTTCGTTACCGGATCGAGCGTCTCTGCAGGCGATACCCCACCCTGCCGGCCGCGGAGCGGATACTCCTGCAGGCCAAGATCCGCCGGTACAAGCAGGAGATCGACGCCCACGCAGCCCGGAGTCACCGGAAGGCCACCCGGGGCAGTCTCTACAATTCCCGGCTCCTGGTTCCCTGCGTGTTCAACTCAGGGTGCGCAATCGGCAAGCGGGGGATCACGGGGGTGGAAATCTCCGCAGGGCGGATCGCCCTCGTGCACTGGTTCGACAGCCGCCGCAGCCTGAGGTACTTCAACTACAACGGCAGCGTGCCGCGGCGCCTGGACGGAAGCGACTACTACAGGGTTTGCCTGAAAAAGGCGCCCCTGTCGTACGTGTTCTCCAGGATCCGGCTGCTCACCTGAAGGGGGGACGTGACGAGACGAATCATGGTGGTGGAGGATGACGAAAACATCCTCGAGCTGATCCGCCACACTCTTCGGCGCGGGGGCTACGATGCCGCCTGCTTCGACACGGGGGAGAAGTTGCTCCTTGCGGCCGGCCTCGAACCTCCGGCACTCATTCTCCTGGACCTCATGCTCCCCGGAATCCAGGGCCTCGAGGTGTGCCGGCTCCTCAAGCAGGAGGCGGGGACTCGGGACATCCCCATCGTGATCGTCACCGCCAAGGGCGAAGAGAGCGACGTGGTGGCCGGGCTGGAGAGCGGCGCCGATGACTACCTCACCAAGCCTTTCAGCCCCAAAGTGCTGATCGCGCGGGTCAAGGCCGTTCTCCGCCGCAGGGCTTCGGGGGCCCGCTCCGCCGGGCAGGACGGGCAGCCGATCCGGATCCATGAGCTGACCATCGACCCCGAGAAACACCGAGTCGAAGCCGCCGGCGGTCGCCTCGACCTCACGCCTACGGAGTTTCAAATTCTCTACATCCTGGCCCGGCGGCCGGGGCGGGTGTTCCATCGCTACCAGATCGTGGAATCGGTCAGGGGGAGCGACTACCACGTCACGGACCGGGCCGTGGACGTGGCCATCTTCGGCCTGCGGAAAAAGCTCGGGGGCTACGGCCGGCACGTGGAGACCGTCCGGGGAATCGGCTACCGCCTGGCGGAAGAATCAGCTCCCGCGAGCACACCCGCGCAGGGCGCGCGCTGAGTGCCCAGCCCTAGTTGTTCAGCTCGATGTGGGCGCCTTCGGCCCCGTAGACGATCCATTCACAGATGTTGACCACGTGGTCCCCGAGCCGCTCCAGAAACCGGCTGACGAACAAGAGCGA
>JAFGFV010000161.1 GCA_016930895.1 Spirochaetales bacterium
CGGGGAGGACTTGAACCCCCAAACCAAGATCCAGAGTCTTGTGTGTTACCAATTACACCACCGGGAAACGTCTGGTCTCGGCCATAAGCTATCAATTTTTGGCCCACGCGTCAAGAAGGAACCCGAGCCGTTCTCGAAGCCCCGGTTGCAGGGGCGCGTCGCAGCCCTACTCGATGACCGGCAGGATCAAGCGGAAGGTGGTCCCGCCGTTGGGGGTGCTGGTGACCCCCAGGGTCCCGTGATGGGCTTCCACCACGCTCCTGACGATCGACATCCCCAGCCCCGTTCCTCCCTGATCGGAGTAGGAGAAGAAGGGCTCGAAGATCCGCTTCTGGATTTCGGCAGACATCCCCACGCCGGTGTCGGAGACCTCGATCTTGAGGCTCTGGTCGGTCTTGGTGGCCCGGATGGCGAAGGTTCCGCCTTCGCGCATGGCCTTGCGGGCGTTGTCTGCCAGGTTCAGGAACACCCGGAACATCCGCTGCTCGTCCATGATCACCGGCTCGGACACCTGCACCTCCATGTGAATGGAAATGCCGCGGGCCTGGAACTTCTCCTCGATCGTCTCCCCCAGGCGAGCGAACAGGTCATGCAGGTCTACCACCCCCATGTTCAGGCGTATCTCACCCCGTGAGTAGTCCAGAAGCTCACTGGCGATCTGGTTGACCCGGTCCGATTCCACGATGATCTTGCGGGCGTTGCGCTCGACCTTGGTGCGTTCTCCACTGTGCATGAGGATCATCTCGGCCAGGCTCCGCAACACGGACAACGGGTTGCGGATGTCGTGCAGGATGAGCGAGGAGAACTTGCCCAGGGTAGACAGCCTGTCCTTGAGCAGGAGCTCCTCTTGGGCTTCCCGCAGCGCCTTGTTGGCCTCCTCCAGCTCGATATTGCGCTCCCGGAGGTTCTCGACGAAGTACTCATTGCTCTTGCGGACCATGTCCGACACCGCCCGCAGCAGGGACACCGCGATGTGGGAATCTTCGAGGATGGTGCGCTGGAAGTCCGCCCGGTTGATGTACAGGAGCCGCGAAGGCTCCCGGCAGACCACGGTGGCGCTGCGGGGCAACTCGTCGATCAGGGCCATTTCGCCGAACAGGTGCCCGGCGGTGTGCACCGCCAGCAGGTCCCGTTCGGGGAGCTCGTGGTTCTTCCACACCTCCACCGCCCCGTCCAGAATGATATAGAACCTGTCCGCCTCGGACCCTTCTTTGAAGATGACCTCCCCCGGCGAGAAGGAGATGCGGTGGCAGACCCGCTGGATCTTGCCGATCTCCTGATCCGAGAGTCCCTGGAAAAAGTAGACCTTCTTGAGCACCCCGAACAGATCATCCATGCTCAAGCGTGTTTCCTCTCGTAGAGACTCTCGATGTAGGCCCGGGTGTTGTCGATCTGCACGTGGCTGATCGTGCACCGCCCTTCCAGCACCACCCCGTCCTGAATGATCAGCTCGGGCGTCTTGAGATCCCCCAGCACCCGGGCGGTAGCCAGCAGCAGGATGCGCCTTGTGGCCGAGATGTTCCCGATCACGACCCCTTCGACGACCACGCTGGTGGCGTTGATGTGGGTCTTGACGCGTGCCTTGGGCCCGACCTGGAGCTGATCCACCAGCAGGGCCCGGCCCTCGAACGAACCGTCGATTCGCATGTTGCCTTTAACCAGAAAACGTCCTCCGAAATAGGAATTCTCCCCGATGGTCGAGTTCGTTTGAATCTCGATCTGCATCAGCTCTCCTGCGCCTCGATCTGGGGAACGTTCAAGAAGCTCACGATCTCCTTGCCCAAGTTGTTGAGCTGCTCCAGCGCTCCCCGGACTGACTCCCCCTCGAGGTATCGGCTGCCCTCGATCTTGCGGTCAAAGTGTAGCATGTCACGGTGGTTCAGGCACACGGACCCGCCCTGGACGATGTCCTCCACCAGGTCGCCGGAGAAACGCACCAGGCTGCGAAAAAACCTGTCGGCCTCGACTGCCAGATTGCGCTTCTTCTTGAAGCTGCGCTGCCGAAGGTCCTCGGCGTGCTTCTCCACGAAATACGGGTCCATGCGGGAGTCCTCGTCGTCGAGGTCCATGAACAGACGGCGCAGGTTTCCGAACCGGTGGTAGAAGCCGTCCCTTTCCAGGGAGTGCTTGAAATCCAGCTTGAGCTTGGCCTCGCTCAGCAGCGGAAGGAACTCGTGCTCGAAAAACTGCAGGTACGTGGCCAGGTACAGCTGCTCCCGGTCCTCGGGCAGGGCGCTGTCCGCGCCTTCTCTCGACTTCTGCGGCATCGCAAGGATCCGCTTGAGGAACTCCAGCCCCTGCAGCTCGTCGGTCTGTACGTCCTCCTCCAGGCCCCCCGGATCCAGCTCGTGGAAGCTCTCGATCTGTTCCTTCTGCGTCTTCAGCTGCCGGAGCTCCCGACTGACGCGCTCCCGCTGAAGAGCGTCGCTGGTGGTCCGATACACCGACTCGAACTGGCGAATGAGGCGATTGACCCGCTTGAGCTCTTCCTCAGGCGTCATAATTAATCGTAGCACGAAGATTCTCGGCCGCGCAAGCCGCACGCTTCGGGCGCTCCGGCCCCGGTCTGAGCTCTGGGCATCAAAAAAAAGCCCTCACGAAGGAGGGCTTTCCACACGCGGGGACCTCAAGCCTCACCAGCCGTCGGCCATGTCGTCGGCATCGCGGTAGGCTTCCGCGAACAGGTCCGATACCGCGCGCGCATCATCCAGGTAGATGTAGTACGTGCCGTAGCGCTCGGGCAGATCGAACTCGATCTTGAAGCCCACGAGCTTGAGCCCCCGGTCGGCCGCGAAGTGGTACTCGTCCTGGACGATTCGCGGCGGCACCGCAGCTGTCAGCTGTTTCCAGCCCATGAAGTTCAGCTTTCCCAGGGTGACTTCGCGGCGCTGGTTGAAATAGTCGGCCACGACCGCCTTGAGGACGTGATTGTAGTTCCTGCCGACGACCCACACGGAGATCGTCTTCGTAATTCCCTCCACCGGGATGGGCCGCACGGGAAAGATGGCAGCCGAGCCCCCGCCCCTGCGGAAGAACTGCAGCTTGGCGCCGAGAACGAACTTGTCCTGCTCCTCGATCCCCGCCTGTTCTTCCCCCTCCATGGGCTTCTTGGCCGCCGGAGCGCCCTCGAAACGCCGAATCTGGATTACCCCCTCGTCCAGGGGCATGGCCGCCCCCCAGAAAGCCACGTCCTCGAACTTGCTGATCGACACCTCTCCGAGGTACTGCTGCGCCTGGTCCTTGCCCAGGCGCTCCGGATCGACCGCGCCGGTCGACTGGGCGGCCAAGGCCATCGGGAGGAGGAGGACGATGCAGGCGCTCAGAATGATCTTCTTCTTCATGATGGATTCTCCCCCCTCTAATTAGCCCTGGTGCCCCAGATCTCCTGGAGCTTCTCGGCTTCGGTCAGATTGAACCCGTCGAAAAAGGTCTCGAACACGTCCGTGGTGACCTTGATCTGATCGATGTACAGGTAGAAGTCGTCGACCTTCTCGATGGGCTGTGTCCAAAGCACGAGCTTGGTCAGATCGAGCCCCTGCCTCCGGGGCAGGTACTGCCAGGCCTGGGGTATGCTTCCGGGGACCTTGACCTGGAGGTTCTTCCACCCCGTGAACTGAATCGAGCCGATCGGCAGGACGTGATCGATGCCCTGGAAGTCCCGGACGTGCGCTTCCAGCAGGTAGGCATGGTTTGAGCCCCAGACCCAGAGGTCCAGGTAGTGCGCTCGCCCCGGGATGGGAATCGGCTTGGGCTCGAAGTTGTCCCCCTCGCCGGTGCCCGGGACGATCTCCACGTAGTTGTACCCCTTGCGCAGGAACTTCCCGTGCAGTCCGAGGACCGCCAGCTCTTCCCCGTCCTTGTTCTTCCCGAACAGGGATTCCGGCCAGGCCTCCACGAGCCTTGATTCCCACAGACTGTTGCCGTTGCGATCGTAGCCGAACTTGCTCGGAATCAGCTTCCAGGTGCGGTGGATCTCCCGCTGTTCCTCCGCCGGGTCAAAACTCTGCAGCACCCGCGGCACGAGGTTGAACGCGACTTCGTCGGCCAGGGCGGCGACTGCCGGACCGAGCAGCAGCACGATCACGAGGAGCCGGCATGAGGTTCGAAAGCCTCGCTTCATCCTTTTCTCCTTGTTATTCCTTTGCTCATTGGA
>JAFGFV010000162.1 GCA_016930895.1 Spirochaetales bacterium
AGGAACGCCGCCCTGCCCTGCTTGTCAAAGGAAAACAGCACCCGCCTGCGCTCTCCGGGCGGCGGCGCCGGCCGGGCAGGCACGGCGGCCGCCAGAGTCTCCTCCCCGCGGGGCGCCGCCACATCCCGCACCTGGATGTCGTCCCGACAGACCCCGCACGGCTGGGTGCACCCGGCGCAGCAGGCAGGGGTTTGCTCGCCCGCCTGCGCCCGCTCGTGCTCGCGCCTCAGGAAGCCCTCGGTCACCCCCAACCGGATGTCGCGCCAGGGAAGCTCGTCTCCGGGTGCCCGTTCCCGGCAGCTTTCCCCCTCCACGTCCCAACCGACCTCGGCAAACAGCCCCCGCCACAGCTTGCGGTCCACCAGGTCCTCCCAGGAGTCGAAGCGGGCCCCCCGGCGGAAGGCCTCCACGAACAGCTCTCCCGCCCGTTCGTCCCCCCGGGACACCACCCCCTCCAGGACCGACAGGAAGGGCGAGTGGTAACGCACGTTCACTCCCTTGGGGGCACCGCGCTTGACCCTCATGATCCGCTCCAGGGCCTCCTGCTCGGCGAGCTGGGGCGCCCACTGAAACGGGGTGTGGGGCTTGGGGATGAAGCCGCTCACGTTGACGATCAGCTCCATCCGCACCTGCGCCCGCAGCTCCTCGAGCAGCTGAAGAATCGGCCCGCATTCGTCCTGCCCCCAGGCCACGGGCAGCCCGATCATGAAGTAGAACTTGGCCTGCCGCCAGCCGCGCCCGCGGGCTTCCTTCAGCAGATCCAGGATGCGTTCCCCCGAGACGGGCTTGTTGACC
Organism: Spirochaetales bacterium; assembly: GCA_016930895.1. Next base: position 796 of record JAFGFV010000162.1, read on the forward strand.
CCCGCCTGCCACTCGGGCAGGGGCGTCTCCACGGCGAAGGTCAGCCCGGTCTTGCGCACCGACGAGACCTGGGAGAGCAGCTCCAGGGTCACCGAGCTGATCCGCAGAGAAGGCAGGTTGAAGGACACTAGCTGGTCCTCGTACCGCGCGTTCAGGAAGCGGACGAGCTCGGCCACCCCCGGATAGTCCCCCGTGGACAGGGATGACAGAGTCACTTCCCGATACCCGTTCTGGAGGACCTGCTCGTCCACCTCGGCCACGATCGCCGCCAGGTCCTTCATCCGGAAAGGGCGGTAGAAGATCCCGGCGTGGCAAAAGCGGCAGCCGTGGGGGCAGCCGCGCATGATCTCCACGACCCCATGGTCCTGCACCGTGCGGATGCTCGGGATGGGGAAGGCCGCCCCGGCGCCCTCCCGCTCCCGGTCGCCGCCCGCTCCGAAGCCCTTCCACAGGACCCGCCGCACCGGCTCTCCCTTGTCCGCGGTCCAGACGAAGGGCTGGCCGACGAGCAGCCCCAGGAGCTCCGCGCGCCCGGCCCCCCGCGCCTTGGCCGCCGCCAGCGCGGCGAAGACCTCGATCCCTTCCCCTTCGATCTCGCCGACGAACACCGCGTCGATCACGCTCCCGAAGGGCACGGGATTGGTGATGGCCGGCCCCCCGGCGATCACGATCGGGTCACTCGGATGGCGCTCCCGGCGGAGGATCGGAACGCCTCCCAGGTCGAGGATGTTCAAGAGATTGGTATAGGTCAGCTCGTACCCCATGGAAAAGCCGACCAGGTCGAAGCTCGCGAGCGGGCGGCCGCTCTCCAGTGAATACAGGGGCAGGGAGCGGGCCCGCAGCTCCGCCTCGAAGTCCTGCGCCGGGGCAAAGACCCGCTCGCAGGCCACCCCCTCCGTGGCGTTGAGCAGCCGGTAGATCAGGCGGATCGAGGTGTTGGACATGCCGATCTCGTAGAGGTCCGGATACGAGATCGCCACCCGCAGCGGGTTGCCCCCTGGCGCGACCGCGCTGCCGAACTCTCCGCCCACGTAGCGGCCGGGCTTCTCCACCCGGGGGAGGATGGTGCGCAGATCCCGGTGCGGTATGATCCTGTTCTCCATGGGTGGGAACAAGATACCTGGCGGACACGGCGGGCGTCTACTGCAGCGCGGCTACCCCGGCGGCGGGCGCGGGAGGGACGGAAGCTTCGGCCACTCAAGCGCTGCGTGCCTGCGCCCCGTTGTACCAAGCATGAAGGAGTTGCGGCACCCCCACGACCGCTTCTTCCGGGCCGTGTTCAGCCGGAGAGAGCTCGTCCAGGAGCTGATCGCCGACGCGCTTCCCGATCGTGTGCTCCGCCAGCTGGACCTCGCCTCCGTCGAGGTGGCGGGCGAAAGCTTCGTGGACGAAAGGCTTGCCGCTTACCAGGCGGACCTCCTGGTCCGCGCTCGCCTGCGGGGCTCGCCGCTTCTGCTGTACATCCTGGTGGAACACAAGTCCAGCCCCGACCGTTGGACGACGCTCCAGCTATTGCGCTACATGCTCAGGATCTGGGAACGGGAGCGCTCCGCCAATCCCCGTGCCCCGACGCTCCCGGTGATCGTGCCGATCGTCTTCTACCACGGGCGAGGCAAGTGGCGGTTCCCTCTCGAGTTCTCGGAGTACTTCGCCGCGAGCGACGACCTGGCCCCCTTCATTCCGCGCTTTGTCCCGGTGATGTTCGACCTGCAGAACCTGGACGTTGCGCGCCTGCGCGGCGGCGTGATGTACCGGGCGGCGGTGAAAACCCTCAAGTACGCCGCCTTCGGCCTGCGTCCGCACCTAGGGGAGCTCCTGCGTGGCCTGCAGAATGCCCCGCAGAAGGCCCCGATGGACGAGACATACGAGGCTTTCCTCAAAACGTGGTTCGAATATATAATTCAGGCAGGCAAGGATGTCGCTCCGGAAGACGTGGCTGCGGAGCTCGACCGCTCGGGTTCCGAGCAGACGCGGGAGGTGTATATGACCATAGCCGAGCAACTGCTCGCCCGAGGCAAGGCAGAGGGAAAGGCGGAGGGAAAGGCGGAAGGCAAACGGGAAGGGGAGCTGCAGAGCAAACGCGGAGTGCTCCTGCGGCAGCTCGAGAAGAAGTTCGGCCGCCTGCCCGAGCCCGCCAGGAGCCGGATCATGCGTCTCAGTGACCCGGCTAGCCTGGACCGGGCCCTCGATCTCGTTCTGGAGGCTCGCAGCGCCCAACAGGTCCTTGCGGCCCTCGAGTAGCAGCCCCTGGTTCCCCTGCCCTTCCGCTCGAGCCTCGTTTGGCCCTACAGTACCTACATTGCCGGTGATCCCATGAGCGAAGAGCTGGAAGGCCAGATCGAGAGTGTCGTATACGCCTCCGAAGAGACCGGCTACACCGTGGCCCGGGTGCGGGTCCGCGGGCGCGCCCAGCCGGTCACGGCGGTGGGGAACCTGGTTTCCCCTGCCCCG